>NZ_JBHSBO010000036.1:0-88093 GCF_042650685.1 Micromonospora sp. GCM10011542 | reverse complement strand
CGGCATGCGCTGTCACCGGCCCCACCAAGAACCCACTAACCCGACACAAGATCCATATTTATTTATGACCCGCAGTCATAACGCTCACCGGACCGTTGCCCGGGCACCCTGGTGGCCACCGCCTTTCAGCGACTGGACAGAGTTGCCCAACCCGAGCGGTCCGACGGAAGCAGATGGGGTGGCGGCGGGAGCGGGGGGTGGCAGAGAGGCCACCACATGCCGGGACCGCAGGCCGAGCTTGACCGCGGGCCGAGCTGACTGCAGGTCAAGCTTGACCGCGGGCCGAGCTGACCGCGGGCCTAGCTGACGGCGAAGGGCGCCGCTCCCGGTGATTCGGGGGCGGCGCCCTTCGTACGGTCGACGGAGGCTGAGCGGGTCAGTTCCGGTCGGCGTTGCTGGCCGTGTCCTCGCTGTAGCGGGCCCCGCCGTCCGACTCGCTGGTCAGCGGCTTGGCGCCGCCCTCCGGCGGGCCGGCCAGGCTCTGGCCGCCGGCGGCCAGCTCCGGGAACTTCGCGTCGAACGCCGGCCGCTCGGAGCGGATCCGCGGCATCCGGTCGAAGTTGCGCAGCGGCGGCGGGCTGCTGGTGGCCCACTCCAGGGAGTTGCCGTGACCCCAGGGGTCGTTCACCTCGACCACCGGGCCGGTCTTGTACGACTTCCAGCAGTTGTAGATGAACGGCAGCGTGGAGATACCGGTGACGAACGCGCCGACCGTGGAGATCATGTTCAGCGTGGTGAAGCCGTCGCTGGGCAGGTAGTCGGCGTACCGGCGGGGCATGCCCTCGTTACCCAGCCAGTGCTGCACCAGGAACGTGGTGTGGAAGCCGATCATGGTGAGCCAGAAGTGCACCTTGCCCAGGCGCTCGTCGAGCATCCGGCCGAACATCTTCGGGAACCAGAAGTAGATGCCGGCGAAGACGGCGAACACGATGGTGCCGAAGAGCACGTAGTGGAAGTGCGCCACCACGAAGTACGAGTCGGACACGTGGAAGTCGATCGGCGGGCTGGCCAGCAGCACACCGGTGAGACCACCGAAGAGGAAGGTGACCAGGAAGCCGACCGACCAGAGCATCGGCGTCTCGAAGCTGATCTGGCCCCGCCACATCGTGCCGATCCAGTTGAAGAACTTCATACCGGTGGGCACGGCGATCAGGTAGCTCAGGAAGCTGAAGAACGGCAGCAGCACCTGGCCGGTGGCGAACATGTGGTGCGCCCAGACGCTCATCGACAGCGCCGCGATGGAGATCGTGGCGGCGACCAGACCCTTGTAGCCGAAGATCGGCTTGCGGGAGAAGACCGGGATGATCTCGCTGATGATGCCGAAGAACGGCAGCGCGACGATGTACACCTCGGGGTGACCGAAGAACCAGAACAGGTGCTGCCAGAGCATCGGCCCGCCGGTCGCCGGGTCGTACACGTGGGCGCCGAGGATGCGGTCCGCGGCCAGCGCGAAAAGCGCGGCGGCCAGCAGCGGGAAGACCAGGATCACCAGCAGGCTGGTGACCAGGATGTTCCACGTGAAGATCGGCATCCGGAACATGGTCATGCCCGGCGCGCGCAGGGTCAGCACGGTGGTGATCATGTTGACCGCGCCCAGGATGGTGCCCAGACCGGAGATGGCCAGACCCATGATCCACATGTTGGCGCCGACGCCGGGCGAGTGCTCGACGCTGCTCAGCGGCGCGTACGCGAACCAGCCGAAGTCGGCGGCTCCGCCCGGGGTGATGAAGCCGGCGGTCGCCATCGTGCCGCCGAACAGGTACAGCCAGTAGGCGAAGCTGTTCAGCCGCGGGAAGGAGACGTCGGGCGCGCCGATCTGGATCGGCACGATGTAGTTCGCGAAGGCGAACACGATCGGCGTCGCGAAGAACAGCAGCATGATCGTGCCGTGCATGGTGAAGAGCTGGTTGTACTGCTCGGGCGACAGGAACTGCAGGCCCGGGCGGGCCAGCTCGGCCCGCATGATCAGGGCCATCAGGCCACCGATCATGAAGAACACGAACGCGGTGACCATGTACATGATCCCGATCTGCTTCGCGTCCGTGGTTCGCAGCAGCCGCGCGATGGCCGACCCCTTGACCGGCTCTCGGACCGGCCAGGGCCGGGTCACGACCGGCTTGGGTGCGACGGTGGTCACGAGTGGCCTCCGGTTCTCGGTTGTCCCGCTCGGCACGCGCTTCTATCTGCGGGCCGTCATCCGCAAGGAGGATAGTCCCCGGAAGGTGGAACCGCCGCGTGGGGTGGCGGGGTAGCCTTCCCGCCGCACACCGCCCAGCCCAGCCGTCGGCCGCCGCCGATGGGAGCTACAGCGGGCCGACCAGCAGCCGGTAGTGCTCGCCGAAGATCCGGCCGCCGCGCCCGCGCAGCAGCGGGTCGCGCAGCGCGGGCGGCACGTCGCGCGTCCGGTTGCGGTCCCGGGTCCGGTCCCGCACCCATCGGGTACGCGGACGACGGCGACTCTCGTACGCGACCAGCGCCGCCTCCACGCTGCCGGCCGCCCGCAACGACTCGGCCAGCACCACCGCGTCCTCCAGCGCCATCGCCGCCCCCTGAGACAGCGTCGGGGCGGTGGCGTGCGCGGCGTCGCCGACCAGCAGCACCCGACCCCGGTACCAGCGGCCCAGCTCGACCTCGTCGGTGATCCCGACGTGCACCCGGTCCAGCGCCGCCAGCACCTCCGGCACCGCGCCGCCGTAGCCGCCGAAGAGTTCGCGCAACCGGGCCAGCGGGTCGACGGGCGGCACGGTGCCCGCCTCGTCGGCGTAACAGTGCAGCCTCCCGGCGCCGATCGGCACCATCAGGAAGCCGGAGCGCTGGCCGAGCAGGGCGGTCCATTCGGTGATCGGCGGGCCGTCGTGCAACACGGCCCGGTAGACCACCTGCCCGGCGGGGCGGGGCGGGCCGCCGAGCGCGGCCAGCGCGCGCACCGAGGAGCGCGGCCCGTCGGCGCCGATGACCAGGTCGTACTCGGTGCTGGTGCCGTCGGTGAACGTGACGCCGACGCCGTGCGGGAGCAGGTCCAGGGTGCGCACCTCGGCGCCGTGCCGGACGGCGCCGCCGGCCCCGGTGAGCAGCACCCGGTGCAGGTCCGCTCGGGGCAGGGCCCGGCACTCGCCGACACCGGCCCAGAGGGCGTCGAGGTCGACCGTGCAGAGCGGCGCCCCGGCGGCGTCGAAGAACAGTTGCCGGCGGATCACGTGCCCCAGCGGACGGACCGGGTCGTGCAGGTCCAGCCGGTGCAGCGCGCGGGCGGCGTTGCCGGGAAGGTAGAGACCGGTCTCGGTGGACTCCCCCGGCGGCAGCTTCTCGGTGACGTCCGGCCGGAAGCCCGCCAGGCGCAGCGCCCGGGCCACGGAGAGGCCGGCGATGCCCGCGCCGACGACGAGGATGCGCAGGGGGGAGCCACCCATGGTGGTGTACGCCTCCGGGGGGTGCGGCACGCGTTGGAGGCAACACGCTACTCGGAGCAATCGACGCACGCCAGGGCCGATCGGCCGGCCGTGCGCCGCTCGTCGGCGGCCCGCGTCGCTCAGCTGGACCTCCACCGCCGACCGTCCGGGGCGGGCGTGGCAATCCTCACATTTCACCAGTTCAACGGTTCCGGTTGAAGGAGCGTCATGAAACGTCCACTTCGGGCCCTGGTCGCCGCGGGTCTGCTGATCGGCGGTTCCCTGGTCGCCGTGGCCCTCGGGCCGAGCGCCTCCGCCGACACCCAGATCTGCGAACAGTTCGGCTCGACCACCATCCAGGGTCGGTACGTGGTGCAGAACAACCGCTGGGGCACCACCGCCCAGCAGTGCATCAACGTCACCGGCACCGGCACCGGCACCGGCACCGGCACCGGCTTCGATATCACCACCCAGAACGGCAGCAACCCCACCAACGGGGCGCCGACGGCGTACCCCTCGGTGTTCTTCGGTTGTCACTACACGAACTGCTCCCCCGGCACGAACCTGCCGATCCAGGTGAGCCAGATCAGCAGCGCCACCAGCAGCATCAGCTACCGGTACGTCAGCGGGGCGACCTACAACGCCTCGTACGACATCTGGCTGGACCCGACGCCCAAGCGGGACGGGGTGAACCAGATGGAGATCATGATCTGGCTCAACCGGCAGGGCCCGATCCAGCCCATCGGCTCACCGGTCGGCACCACCACCCTGGCCGGCCGGACCTGGGAGGTCTGGCGGGGCAGCAACGGCTCCAACAACGTCATCTCCTACGTCGCGCCGTCGCCGATCAGCAGCCTGAACTTCAGCGTGCTGGACTAGATCACCGACGTGCGCAGCCGGGACGCGATCACCAACTCCTGGTACCTGACCAGCATCCAGGCCGGCTTCGAGCCCTGGCAGGGTGGTGCGGGCCTGGCGGTGACCTCGTTCTCCGCCGCGGTCAACGGCGGCGGTACTCCGCCGACCACCCCGCCGCCGGGCGGCGCCGGCTGCGCGGTGAGGTACACGCCGAACTCGTGGAACAACGGCTTCACGGCCGACGTGCAGATCACCAACACCGGGTCCAGCGCCCTGAACGGCTGGACGCTGACCTACGGCCTGCCCGGCGGGCAGCAGGTGACCAGCACGTGGAACGCAACGGTGAGCCAGAGCGGGTCGACGGTGACCGCGCGGAACGTGAGCTGGAACGGCACCCTCGCCCCCAGTGGCACGGCCAGCTTCGGCTACCAGGGGACGCTGAGCGGCGCGTACTCCTCACCGACCAGCTTCAGCCTCCACGGAACAGCCTGCAGCAGGGGATGATCACGATTCGGAGGGGCACGGCCGAGGCTCGTCGTGCCTCGCCGCCAATCGCTTCCGGGCGCCGAACCAGGTGGCCCATGGCTTTGGCTCGACCTCAGGACTGACGGTGAGCGGGAGGCACCCCCAACCATCATCCTCCAACGGCGTGAGCTGCTTTCCTTGATGGCAACGACCAAGTATGGAGGCTGACGTACGGTCACCCCACGTGCGCGCAACACCCCACCTGCCCGCGTACTGGGCGGGCGTCTGCGAAAGTCCGCAAACGCCCGCCCAACTCTCGCCCTCAGCGATGCATGCACCGCTGGCAGTGGCAGTGAGCGGCTGCCCTTTTGTGCCTGGTCAACTCACCACTGGTCACAAGGAAAGTGCGTCGACCGAAAGCAGGCATGGTCTATCAGCAGGATCACGCGGTAGCGGCCGAGATCGGCCAGCCGGTCAAACAGGGCTGTCACGTAGGCGACCTCTGGCTGGCTGGTAGCGATGTCGAGGACGAAGGGGTGGCTCTCGAACGGCTCTCGATCGTCCGGCTCCCACGTCAACCAGGCCCGAGCCGAATCGTCGCCGCCGAGGAACATATCCTCCGCCGACGGCGTTTGGGAGAGCTTGAACCCGAGGACCACCTCAAGATCCTTCACGACTTGGCCCACAGTTGGCTTCCAGCCGAGATCCGCAGCCCCAATCATCAGATTCTTGTCCATCATCACTCCCTCACCGGTTAGCAGCTTAGCCAGTCGATGCCGTCGCAGTTGATGTCGTTCGAGAAGGGCTGCATCCCCGCACGCCACCGATGGCCGTCCGAGTCGGTTCCAAAAACCGAGAGGTTCTTCAGTTCATCGCCGGGGTTCTTCCGGAGATGTTCCCTCATGCCCTCATTGACCTTGGTGGCATCGACTCCCTCCACCCGGATGTACACATCACGCGAGTGTTGCTTCTTTGCGTCGCGCAAAGCATTACGTACCGCATTCCCCGAATTGGTACGAACAGTCTTGAACTCTGAGCGAACACCGTCGACATAGGCGTCGAAGCCCTTTTCATCACTGGCACCAACTGCCGGCATGTCCTGATGTCCGGTGCCCTTACGCCCGTCGCCCCGGGATTCGACGTGCTTGGCACCTTCCCCCCCGTCCTTGCCCCAGGCCAACTCGAAAGCAATGGCAAATTCGTCATCGTTAAAACCAAACTCTTTGCCGTTCAGGCTTCGCGATTCGTCGATACGGTCCAAGGTGCGGCGGATTAGCTCGTCCAGAATTTTGTCCTCAGCGACGTCCTCGGTGAAGCTGCACACCAGCTTCGAGATCCCCTTGCACTTAATGTCCACGTCCACCTTGTCGAAAAGGTGACTGAAGTCGAAGCGACCTTCCTTGATCTGCTTGAACCTCTTTTTGCGAAGTTCCTTCGCGCGCTCGGGGTCGCCGGTCGAGGCCCGCTCCTCCTCATCAGACGAGAACTGGTTGCTGTTCCCACCGCCGCTGGCGTTGTCGATCGCGTCGCAGTCGTAGTGGAGACAATCTTCATCGATGAGCCCGCTCGGGTCACTCGACGTGACTGGACTGTTGTTGGCGTAGGCGTAGCCGTTCCACTGCTGTGAATCGCCACTGTCAATGAGCGGGTCGACGGAGACGAATCGGCCAACGGCTTGGTCGTAGGACCTGGCGCCCAACTGGGTGAGACCGCTTGTCGGATCGATGATTCCACCCGCAAAGCCACGCTGGTCCGGCCAGGCGGTGGGTTGATCGCCTCGTGGCCCACCATATGGAGTGGTCCGCCGCCGGGTGATCGCACCCGTCCCAGCGTCAACGCTGCTATGGGCCGTACCGTGCTGGTCACTCTCCGGGAAGCTGACGCCACCGGGGCCGCGGACAGCGACCGTGCGACCCGCGAAACTGTAGAACCGGGTACCGGCGACTGAGCGCGCGGCGTGGTTGAGCCGGAGTTCCAGGCCCGGGAGGTAGACGGTGGTGGCGTCCGGCTCCTTGCGGACCAGCCGGTTCCCCTCGCTGTCGTAGATGAAGCTCGTGGTCTTACCGCCGACGGTGACCGTTGCGAGCTTGCCCTCGGCGTCCCACTTGAGGGACTGGCTGGCAGACCCGGTGGTGCAGTCGTTGGTCGAGCCTGCACCCGGACGGCATTCCGTGTTGCCCGCCTTGTCGTACCCGTACTGATGGGTCCGAGCCCCGCCTGGCCCAGTTTCCTCGACAGCCATCAACCCGTGCGGCTTGGCACCGCCCGCTGCCGGGTACCGGTACTCGCGTTTGGTGTCCGCGACACCATCGAGACCATGGATGGTCTCGACCTTCCGGTTGCCGACCTCGTCAATCTCCCACGAGTGGTGATAAGGGCCGGGCCCGCCCACGCCGGTGGTGGCGGGGCCGCCCGCACACGGATCGGTGTTGAGATTGTCCGTGGACCATGCCTCGGTGAGCCGTCGTAGGTGGTCGTAGCTGAAGCATTGGATGTCCCGGGCGCCTCCGGCGGGCGTGTCACTGATGGACAGGACGTTGCCGGCTTGGTCGTAGCTGTACCGGGCGTCGGTGTCGACCGTCGAGGCGTGCGGCCGGTCGAGGCGCGAGGTGAGGAGCCGACCGGTTCCTCTCTCGTAGGTCCAGTTGTGGACCGCCTTCTTGCCGTTGCCAACGGATAGGTCCATCCTCAGCAACTCGCCATTCCGACCGTAGCTTGTACCGGTGACGTAGCTGCTCGTGCCACTTGCCAGCCCGGTGGGACGAAGCAGATCGTCATAGCTCGTGACGATGACCTCGGCCGGAAGCCCGCCGGCCTGGGGCGAGCCGCTGCTCTGCACGGTGTCGTCGTTGTTGTACACCTGCGTGAATTCGTACGTCTTCGCCAGCTCCGCGCCGGCGCCGGAGGGGATGGTGTAGCTGGTCTTTCCCGCCCGGTAGAACGAGTCCAGGTTCGAGTACGTGACACCATAGGCTTGGCCGTTGACGTAGCGAGCGGTCCAGTGCAACTGGCCCTTGGCCAGGCCGTCGTACGACCATTCGGTGAGCTTCACGTTGCCCGTCGCGAGCACCCGCCAGGTCTGGGTCTTCCGGCCCAACGCGTCGTAGACGTACTTGAGTTTCTCGCCGCGGCTGTCGGTGCTGTACTCGAGCCGACCCAACGCGTTGTAGGAGTACTCGGTCGTCCCCCGATCGGGATCCTGGTCCTTGATCTTGTCGCCGAGCTGGTTGTAGCTGTACCGCCAGACGTTGTTGGCGGCGTCCGTCATTGACTCCAGCTGCCCGTCGGGCCTGTGGGTGTAGCGGGTGACGTCCGCGGGACCGGACGGGCCGTCGCCCTTGTAGTGGTGGATCTCGGTCGTGTTGCCCTGTGCGTCGGAGACGACGGTGGTGGGTGTGCCCCCTACCGGAGGGTCGACGTGGGTCCGATCCCCCTCATAGCTGGTGGTCGTGCGCCAACGTTCGTCACCCGCGACGGAGAAGATCTCCGCCGTCGTTCGACCGGCACCGTCGTAGACGTACGACGTCTGCCCGTTGGTGGAGCCCTCGGGAACGATGATGGGTTGATCACCCGGGGTGCCGAGGACGTGGTACGGCGAGTTCTTCGTCGCCACCTGCCCGGTACCCGAATAGATCAGGTCACTGATCAACCAGCCGCCGTCCGGCCCTTCCTGCTGGCTCTGCCGAGGACGGGTGAGGCTGTCGAGGATGTCGTAGGAGGCCCGGTAGGTACCGTCGTTCTTCACCTTCTCGGTCTTGATGACCAGAGCCTTGTCCGTACGGACCAGGTACGTGTACTTGATGTTCGGCGTCTGCCCCAGACTCTTCGACCGGTTCGGGAGCCAGACCTCGACCAGGCGTCCAAGGGCGTCGTACTTGAGATCGACGCGCTTGCCGTTGGGGTCGACGATCGTTGTGGGCAGACCGAGACTCGGTTCGACCGTGCTGATGGTCGCGTGTTTGAGGGGGTTGGTGGCCGTCATCTGGGTGGTCAACCCGTTGGTCTCGACGTACGTCTTGCTGGCGATGTTTCCGGCAGCGTCCGTTTCGGTCAGCGCCCGCCCGTAGGCGTCTACCGTCATTTCGCCGACAAGGGAGTAGGTGGGTGTCGTGCCGTCGTGACCAGCGAGTTCCTCTCCCCGGGTCACCACGCCCGTCTTCGGAGCCACTCCGTAGCCCTGTTGGTCATAGAAGGTGCGGGTGTCGGTGAGAACCTGCGTGGAGCGGTCCGGGTTGGCCACTCCGCAGTTCACCGAGAGCGTCTCCGTGCGCTTGACGTAGGTGTACATGTGCTTGTCCGGGTTGTCGGCGTACCAGGTACGGGTGCACCGGTCGTCGCTGCCCCGTGACACGTCGCCCAGATCCTCGACCTGCGTGACCCGGCCCCAAGACGTGTCGTGCGTGTTCGAGGTCCGGGTTTCGCGCCATTGAAGGTTCCCCTGCGCATCGGGCTTCAGTGCGGTGAAGGTCCGGGTGCTGTCAGTACGGACGAGGGACGCGCGCCGCGTGCCCCAGGACTCGGTCTGCGTGAGGGTGTGGTGCAACCATGGCTTGCTGATTGACTTGCTGACAACGGTGGTCCCGTCATAGGTGAGCGTCTCCAGCGGGTGCGCCGACCATTCGTCCAGGTCCGAGTAGACGGTGCCGACGGAGTCGGTGACACTCGCGCTCCGAGTTCCTCCATCCGGCAGGGG
Source organism: Micromonospora sp. GCM10011542 (assembly GCF_042650685.1). Lineage (NCBI taxonomy): Bacteria > Bacillati > Actinomycetota > Actinomycetes > Micromonosporales > Micromonosporaceae > Micromonospora > Micromonospora sp. GCM10011542. The sequence goes on along the minus strand of NZ_JBHSBO010000036.1, from coordinate 78,688 downwards.
ATCGCCGTGCATGCCCCGCAGGAAGATGTTGTCGACCCGGGTGGGCATGCTCTGTCCATCCCCGGTACGAACGGTGACCTTCTCGTAGCCTCGCCAGTCGCCCCAGGTCAGGTCGGCGTTCTTGACGATGCCGTCCGGCTTGTTCTTCCGCCAACCGGCGTCCCCGGCGTACGCGTACCTGGTCACCATGTCCGAACTACGGCCGGTGCGGTCCGTGGTGGTGATTTCCTCGACGACATACTTGTGGAACCAGTCGGTCACCTTCTTGTCGTCGTCCAGCGGGCTCCAGATCACCGGGTAGCACCGCTTCGTCGACTCCCCAGGCTTGGGCAGGCTCCCAGCAGCACAGTCCGCCGGGGCATAGGTGACGTCGATCTGCGACCCGGTATCGCTGTAGATCGTCTTCAGGCGGTAGCGGATGAGCTCTGAGATCATGTCATTGGGAGCGTCGATACGGTTGGGCATCTGCATGCCGACGAGCTCGACGGAGGGCAGGGTGAGCGTCGCGCCACCCCGGTGCCCCTTCTGGGTGATCTTGCTCAGCCACAAGGTTCGCGAGGCATCACCGTTGTTCTTGAACTCGTGGGTGAGTTGCCACGATTCGACGGGGCTCCAGGATGTACCGGAACGGACTTCGGTCGTGATGTCGGTGAGTCGCTTACGGGTGAAGAAGGTCGGCGACGACTGCTCGATCTTGCAGTGTGTGCTGGGCGCGCAGATGCGGTCGAAGGGAACATCCGGCCAGTGGGCGGATGTCGTGAGGTTCAGATCTGCTTCGTCGCAGTCAACACCGGTGGTCGGAAGGCAGCGCTCGTCCACGGCGAAGCGGACCCGCGCCGGCGCCGGGGTGGTGTAGACCTGGCCGTCATGATGACCGTAGTCGACTCGCTTCAGCCAACCGCCCCGGTCGTAGCTGTCGCCATTGACGTCGGTCTTGGCTCCCCGGGCGTAGTAGTTGGTCTCCGGCTGGTAGTAGTAGGAGACGACGTTGCCCTTGGTGTCCTTGACGTAGTCGAGGTTCCATCTCCACGCCTGATCACAGTAGGAACTGGCGAAGCCGGCAGTGCTGTTACAGGGCTCCCCGGCGTCGTCCCCGTAGATCGGAACCGTCCACGCTGACTTCGTCTCTTCCTGGCCGGTCGCGCCGGTCCAGCCGGGGAGGCGGTTCAGGCCGAAGTAGTACTCGGTTCCGTCGGTAGTCGTGACCCTCCAGTGCTCACCGTCATCGTCCCCGTTGTTGGCACCGGACAGCCTCTGGATCTTGGCGCCGCTGTCGTCCGCGAGTTTCCAGTTATTTTCGTCGATTTTTATCAGATCGCCGGACTGCCCACCGAGGACCATCGTGGCGTTGTGATGGGCCCAGCACTGGTCGCCGACGTTGTCGTGTCCGTCGTCCGGGCAGGGCTTGTAGCGCCGCTCGATGTAGCCCGGCTCGTAGCTGAACCCCTCGCCGATCCACGATCCCTGGTTGTTGGTGGCACTCGTCTGCCCGTCGACACCCTGAGACGAATAGCTCAGATTGAGCTGGGGGCCGAGTTGGCCCGGAGTCGGTGGAACTCGGACCGGATAGTTCCAGGACATGGCACCGGAGTTCAGCGCGACGTTCCACGAGGCCGAGGGCGAGAGCTTCGTGGCGCCGTAGTCCCCTTGGGCCGAGGCGTCGCCGGCCTCCAGAGCCAGCAGCATCCCGTCAGCGGTGGCGTTGATCCGCGCGGTGACCGTCTTCTTCTCGGTGTCGTTGACCGACGGCAGCGGCGTGCGCTGCCGACAGGCGGACGACTCCGGCGTGGTGAGAGCGCATTCCGGCAGCATCACCGCGCGGAGCCGGCCGCCCCAGTCGCCGCCGTAGCTTCCGGCGAACTCCCGGTAGCCCAGACTCACCTCGACCGGACCAGAGTTCCCGCCGGCAGTGGCATCGGCCGGTTGTACCCGTACCGTCGGACCGGTGACCCCGGCCCGGTCGGAGACCGCGCGGGCGTAGGTACGCACCCGCAGCCCCGAGGGTGCGGCCGACTTGGCCAGCCGGCCCTGCTCCTGCACGGCCCGGGCTGCCACCGGCAGGCCACCGGCCCGCGCGGCGGCGGCCGCCTTCCGATCGGATGACCCGGCCACCGGGACCTCCACGGTTCCGGCGCCTGGCCACCGCGGTTCGGCTGGAGTGGCAGAGGCTGCGAGCCAGGCGGGGTCGACCACGCGAGGCTTGACCGCGGCTGCGGCCCCCCGCACGGGCGCCCCGAGTTTCGGCACGGGCGGCCCGTCGTACGTTCCCGCGGCGGATGCCGGAGGCACCTGCACCAGGCTCGCGGACATGACCATCGACAAAGCGCCAGCGGAGAAGGGGATGAGCCGGCGGCGAGCGGAGCGCAACATTTGCCGCATTTTCGACACTCTAGACATGAAGTGATCCACCAGGTGCTCGAGAAGACGGTGCGGAAAGGGGTGTTCCTGCCCGGCAGCCGACAGGCGCCGGGCAGGAACTGTGGAACTCAGACGTCGGGCTGCTCGGTCGGGTTGGCTAGCGCCTTTACGGTGACGTCGTCGAGAACGCCGTCGTAGACACGCACCTCGTCGACCACCCCTGCGAAGTGGTCTCCCCAGGCGTCGTTGTGCCGGGTCCGGCCGATCTGCAGGCCGCCGTTGGCTGGCCAGGTCGTGTAGTGCGAACCCTTGGCCGCGACCGCCAATTGCCCATCGACGTACAGCCGGACCTCATTGAGGAAGTCGTTGTACGTCAGCGCGAGATGCTGGCCGTCGTCACCGCCCTGCTCCACCGTCGCCAGCCGCTGGTCGTCGAAGACCAGCGTCGCCGGCGGCGATCCGGCCTGGTCCACCTCGGAGAGGACCAACTCCCACCGCGGCATCGCGCCTTCGAGGCGGCAACGAACCGTGTAGGCGGCGGTGTGCAGGCCGGCCTGGGAGAGGACCGCCATGTTGCGGTTGCAGTCGGTGGCCAGCTTGACCCGCGCGGTGACCGAGTAGTTCCCGACCGTGCCGGCTCCTGTCGAGGCGTCGGCGTAGTCGTTGACGCCATCGAGCACCATGTGGCCCATACCGACGAGAGCGGTCTCCGTCGGTGGCGGGAAACCGGACGGGTCATAGGTGAACAGGCTGGCCCCACTGCGCAGCGTCAGTTCCTTGTCCACGTCACCGCTGTGATCAGGACTGGTCGCCTCGGGCGTCTCCGGGAGATCATCGATATCCGTGGCGGAGTCGAGCGCCCAGTAAGCAGTACGGGTGGGCTTCAGCGCGGCCAACTGCGCGATCTCCACCGGCGTGACGATCCGATTGAAGACGGAGACGTCAGCCAGGTTTCCGGTGAAGTAGTCGGTGTGCCCGGACTTGGCGAGCCGCCGTCCGAGCTGCACGGGGCCCCGCGCCTTCCACACCGACTGACGCGCCTGCGTCGCCGGCTGGATCGTAGTGTTCGTGTGCAGCGCCAACTGCTTCTTCACATGGTCGTACACGGCAACCAGGTGAACCCACTTACCGACCTCGGCCGTCGGACCGACCGCACGCCACCCGCCCAGCGAGTTGACGTCCATGGCGGGCACTTCAAAGACCCACTTCTTGGTGGCCGCGTCGAATCCCAGCACGAACCCCGGTTCGCCCGAGCCGTCCTGCGAGACCAGGACCCCGTCGCGGCTGTCGTCGCCCAGCTTGGCCCAGAGGCTGACCCCGAAGCCCTTGCTGGTGTCGACGACGCCGGTGGTGGTCGTGGCGAGATAGCTGCCGGTCCCGTCCAGGTACGCCGACCTGTCAGCGAGGCCACCCGGGCCGGGCTGGCCGAAGGCGACCTCCGACGCCTGCGCGTTGTTCACCCCGCGCGCGTCCGCGGCGGCCAACGAACCCGGTGCGTCTGCCAGGCCCCACTCGCCGACCGCCGGTGTCCCGGTAGCCACCTGGAAGGCGCAGGCCGTGGTGTCGCTCGTCTTGCCGGCGCGGTCGACCGCACGCACGTACACGGTGTGCGAACCCTCGCTGTCGGCCAGCCAGGTGACCGTCACCGGCCCGCCGTCCGTGGCGGGGGTGAGGGTGTTCGCGGGCGACGGCGTCGTGTCGAAGCCGTACTCGTACTTCACCACGTCGGTCGCAGCCGAATCGAAGGTGAACGTGCCGTAGCGTCCGACCCCGTCGTAGTAGTTCTCGTCATCGGTGCAGGCCGGGGAAGTCTCCAGCTGATCGCGCGGCAGATACTCGGGTGAGTCGATGTCCGGCCCGGCGGGCCGGCTCTTGTCCAGAAGGAACTGGCACTTGATGCTGCCGTCGGAACTCCACGGCCCCCAGGTTGTGCCGTCGTACGCCTGCACGTCCCAGGAGGTGACCACGTTCTCCGGCAGGGTGGGGACGCCGGACGTCGCGTCTGCGGCGTTGTAGGAGAACAGCGAGCCGCTGTTCTTCTGCCCAGACGTCCAGGTCTTCGTCTGGAGCGCGCCGTTCTGTGTCCAGGTGACGCGGAACTTCGCCTGAAGGGGTTCCGCGTCACCACTGTCCGGGTCGGTCAACGTGGCGTACAGCACCGGCAGTTTCGACACGTACGGCGCCGAGCTACCCGAGACGCAGGCGCCACCAGGGTTCATGGACAACGCCGAGACCGGCGGCTTGTTGGGCGCACGGTTGTAGGTCACCGACAGGGTCGCGTTGTTGCAGAATCTCTTCACGTAGTAAATGCTCGACTCGCTGTCGGCCCGGATGCCGAAGGTCGTGGTCGACCAGTTGCTCGCGGCCGCATCCCGCACCCCGTCGGTGGCGTCGAACTCGACGTTCTGGTTGGTGGTGGTGCAGCTGCTCTTCGTGCCGGTTGGCGCGATGGTGTCGAGCTTCTTCTTCCAGGACGGCTGGTTACCCCAGTTCGTCGAGGAGCTGATGCCGCTGCCCATCAGGTAGAGCGAGGCGTTGCGCGCGCTGCCGTCATAGGTGTGGACCATCGTCACCTTGAACCTGGCGCTAATGATCGAGATGCGGTCGTCCTGGTAGGGCGTCGGCAGTGCGTACATGAGCCGCTTGACCTGTGAGTTGCGTCCGCAGTCCGAGGGACAGAGCCCGATGCGCTCATCGGGCTCGTCGTCGAAGCGCCAGTACTCCTCGCTCGGGTAGCCCGAGTCGACCATGGTCCAACCGGTACGCGTGGTGCCGTTGACGAAGGGGTCGATGTAGACCGGATAGACCGTGGCAGGGTCGTCCAGCATGGCCGCGTCGGGCGTCAGGCTCAGGGCACCGCCGCCGACCCTGACGCCCAGACCGGCACGGCGAGCCGATTCCGGAGGAACGCGAGAGGCCTCCCGGCCCGTATCCGCCACCGCCGCCCGTGCGCCGATCGCCGGCGTACCCGAGTCCCACATGATCGGCGTCGGGGTCTCGAAGACCTCACCACCGGTCGCGGGGTCGACCGCCTGGAGGCGGCCCTCGCCCTTGTCCCGCACGGTCAGGTTGCCGGTCTTCAGGCCCAGAGTCAGGTTGCGCAGTCGCGGATTCTTCGCCGCCTGCCTGTCCTTCACCACCAGCACGTGGGAGAAGCCCGTCGTCGACGCCCGCACCACAAGGTCGACGCCGGCGAGCACGTCGGGGTAGGTCGCGGTGTCGCCCGCGAGCGTAGGGGCGGGCAACCGCTCCGGCCAGGAAAGGCTCAACCGCCGGCCAGCGCGCTCCACCGAGGCGAACGGGGCGTCGCCGCCACCGGAGAAGCTGAGCCCGATGGTCGCCGCCCGGGGGCCGACCGATCCGTCGGGCCGCTTGACCAGCGTCGGGTCGGTCGGAACCCACTTGCCACCCTGCACCACCCGCACCGGTTGCTGGTGGTGCACCTGGGTGTAGGTGCCGTCCGGGTTGGCGTACGTCTCGCGACTCTCACCTCGGAGCACACCGACCTCGACCGGCTGACCGGAGGCTCTCGCCTCCACGGCGGCCTCCGCCTCGGTCTGCTTCAGTTGAGCCCTACCAGCCGTGGGCGCCATGGTCGGCGCCACCGAGGGCTGGACCTGCCCGGCCGTCATCGCGTACGCCGCGAACAACCCGGCCAGCCCAGCTGTCAACCCAACCCGCCTCAGCCAGCCTCGGCTGCTTGTCTGGCTGTCCACCGTGCGGTCCTCCCCCGTTTCGCTTCGCTTGTCCATCCGCACCGTCACCCGATTCCCGCGCCGAAAGCCGTCTCCGCCGCCGGGATGCCGCCCTGGCCGGGCTTCCACGTACTGGTCGGCGCCGCCGACCCGCCAGCCAGGCTCGACCAGGTAAATCCGTAGACGGCCGGGTCGCCGTACGGAGAGCCGACGTAGAGTTGCTGCGAGGTGGCGCCGAGCGACGTACCGAGCAGTTCCTGGGTGACCGCCGTGCCAGGCAGGCTGGCCGGGGCTCGCTCGATCGTCAGTGGCGTACCGACTGGGTTCGCCAGGGCCGGGAAGATCCGGACCCGTCCGGTGTCGGCCTTCGCACCCGCGTCCTCACCCGGCACCCCGACGGCCAGGAACATCGTCGAGGTCGTGCTCTCGGAGGCCGGGGCGGTGTTCACCACGAGGACCCTTTCGCCGAGTTGGTCACCGTCCTCGGAGGAGTAGGTGATTGCAGGCAGTTCGTTCAGAGTGTTCGCCGCGGTGACGTGGAACCGGTGCACCAGGCCAGCGTCCGGCGCTGCGGTATTGGTCGCCGTCACGGTGATGTCCTCACCCGGCACACCGACGACCACGAGGGAGTCGGCCTGCCCGGCGGGTGCGCCCAGCGGGCGGTACGGCGCAATGGAGACGGACTTGCCGAAGGTGTCGTTGGCCTCGGACACGTTCGACACGTTGACCACGTCCTGGGTGAGACCAGCGGCCATCGTCGGCAGTCCCCCCGTCAAGGTGTGACTGAGCACGTTTGCCGATCCCGCGAATTCGAGGGACCCGATGGCCTCGCCGGGAGAACCGACGACGAAGTGGTGCGTGGACGCCGCGACGGAATACCCGGTCCGGTCGTCACTCTCGGCGGCGCCGGGCATCCCGGCTCCCTGGGCAACCACCACGTTGACGCTTCCCCGCAGGTAGTGCACGAGACCGGCGTCGACGCTCGCGCCGATGTCCTCACCGGGCACACCGATGACCAGGTAGGGCTCGCCGGAAGCGGTCCGGCTGCCGGCCACGGAGTAACCGAACCAGTCGCCGGGCTCGACCGTGTCCGGGGTGCTACCGAGGTCCTGGTGGTAGTTGATCGAGGCTGGACCAGTCGCGAGTCCGGTCGGGGCGCCGAGCAGCACGTAGACGATGCCGGAGTCGGCCGCCGAGCCGATGTCCTCGTAGGGAACACCGACGGCCAGATCGGAGCAGCCGTCGCGGTTCGCGTCGTAGCTGGAGATCGACGTGCCAAAGCCGTCACCAGCCTCGAGAATCCCCGAGACTTGGGCGTTACCCTCATCGATGGTCTGCACCGCGCCGGTGCGACCGTAGATGATGTGGATCTGGCCGGCCCTCTCCTTGCCCTCGACGGTCGCCTCCGGGTCGGCGATGGCGACGTCCGCCACCCCGTCACCATTGAAGTCGCTGTCCACGCCGCCGGTGCAGCCAGCGACCGGAGGCGCCGTGACATAGACGGTCATCTCGCAGAACGAGGACCACCTGTCACTGCCGGTGACGCCGTCCGCAGCCTTGACCCGCCAGCGATACGAACCGCCGTCGGCGAAGGCACCGGTGGCCACCGTCGTGCTGGCCGTGGCGCCGTTGCCGACTCCGGTAACCGTGGCGGATCCGATCGGTGCGGTGCCGACCAGCGACCACCACTCGAAGGTGACCGACATGGCCGTGCCATCAGCGTCGCTGACAGTGGCCTTGAGCTGCGGGGTGAGCGAATTCACCAGCGGCCGGGACGTCCCCGTGACGCACGAGCTGGTCGGCACGGTGGCGCGGGCGGTCACCGTCGGGTACGAGTTGTAGGTGACGCTGGCCTTGGGCAGCTTCGTGGTGTCCGACTCGTTGCGGGACCGGAACTGCTTGAAGTAGCTGGAGTCGGTTTCGTTGGAGGCGCGGAGCCCCATGTCGGCCCGTGTGTCGCCCGCGTTGGCGGCTCGCTGGAAGAAGCTCGTTCCGGTTACACCCACCCAGTTGTCGTTACAGCTGGCGTCGTACCCGGCTGTAGCCGTACTGGATGCCTCCTTGTAGTTCCACGTCGGCTGGGTATCCCAGATGACTCCGTCGTAGACCGTGCCGACGGTCCAGATCTCCCAGGACCGCGCCGAGCAGGCCGCCGACCACCAGTTCCAGAACGAGAAGGTTGCGGCGGTGATTTGCTTGCCGACGAGGGCAGTGGTGTCCCACCGGGCCAACGAGCGGGTCACCGGCCCGGTCGAGCCGAGTCGGCCGAGTCGCAGATCGTCGGTGCCGCCCCGGTCCGCGGTGTCGCCGGCCTGGATGAAGCTGTCGTACGTGGTGGGAAGCGGGTTGATCTGAGGATCGATGGTGATCGGGTACTGGCGCTTGGGGTCGGTCAGCCACCGTAGATCCGGGGTCAGCGTCAGTGTCAGCCCACTGGCGCCGCGGGCGTTCACCGTCCGATCCACGGTTGAGGCTACGGCGGCCTCGTTCACCGGGTCGCCCTGTGCGTTGATCCGGGCGTCCCACATCTTCAGGGCGGGCGTACGGGCCACGGTTCGGCCGGTGGCGTCCTGGATGACCGTGTTGCCGCCGGCGTCGCGGCTGGCCTTGACGACGCTGCGGCCGCTGATCGGCAGGGACATCTTCGCCACCTGGCTCGCCGCAGCGCGGCTCTTGACGACGAAGAACGTCTCCATCCCAGCGCGGGTGGAGGCGACCACCAGGTCAACCCCGGGCAGCGCGTCCGCGTAGGTGGCCCGCTCAGCGCTGATCTCCGGCTCGGGCAGAGCACCGGACCAGCCAATCGAGAGCCGGTCGTCGCCGTGTCCCAGCGCCGCCAACTCGTGCGTACCGGCCCGCTGCGCCCCGGACACCACCAAGTCGAAGGGGTGCGCCACAGCGGCGATCCGCCCTTCGGCAGTGCGTTGCAAGGTCAGGTCGACCGGCACCCAGTCGTCACCGCGACGGATCCGACTCGCGCCGAGAGACAGTTCCGCCCGGAACGAACCGTTCGGCAGCGCCCATACCTCGGCCGTCTCCGAGGTGAGGCTCATGACCTGCACCGGTTTGCCGGTCTCGCGAGCGGCGCGCAGGGACACCGCCTCGTCTGTCCGGACCTCCACTCCACCTGTCACGCCATCCGGACCTGCGGCCAACCACTCCGCCGGTTCGCCCGGAACGCCGGACAACGCGACCGCCGTCAGTACGGCTACCCCCGCTGCCAAGCATGAACGGACAGTGGCAGTCAGCCGACGTGCCACGAACCCTCCCCGTGTCTCCAGTTATGTGAGCGGGGACTCTATGGATCACCTGGCTCAGCGCACAAGCGCCGTAACAAACTGTTAGGACGCATAGGAGCGAAACCGGACATCCATCCGATGATGATCACTGTGGGCAACATTCCGTCGCCCTGGTTGGCCGCCTGGCCCTCCTGACCGGCTCTCACCGGGCCCGGACCAGGCCTGGTCCACTGGACATCCACATCGGCGAAGGCCCGGGTCAGGTACGTAAATCCGCCACTCTCAGAATCCGAGCGACCGGGCTTCTGGCAATGAATTCCACCCTCGTAATCCGCTTGCTTCAATGTAACTAGCGGTGACCGAGGCGCGCCGACCTAACAGCCGACGGGATCTCAACCGAAAAGTTCGTAACAACCGGTCCACGACCCGCAGCAACCGCGAATGGCCTGCCGGTCGTCCTCTGAACGTCTGGCTGGCACCGACATCCGGGCAGCGTAGAGGCGGAAGGAGGATGTCGAGTCCGACCCGGACGGCGGTCCTCGGCGGGACGGAAGCAGGATCATGAAGGCCGGGAATTCAGCCGCTCAATTGATACGGCGAAAGAACTGACCGTGCGAAACGTCAATCTGATGTTCGTTCTCCATGGGCAGGCCCACGCCGGGCGGTGTGCTCGGCGAGTCGGCCCGACCGACGCCAACCGGTCGGCCGGCGCAGGCTGATTTGAGCCACCTCGGCGGGCACTGGTCACCCGGTCAGGCGGAGCCGGGTGGATCTCCCGCGCATGTCCTGAGCGGTGGCGGAAGAGATGCGGACGCCGGTGTCGATGCGGAACGGCACGGACCACCGCCCCGGGAACGGCTCCCGCCACGTGGCATGCGGGGGCCGCCTTCCGGCCATCGCACCCGGCCGGCCTTCGGTCAGACGCGGGTGAGACGGACGGCGTCGGCGACGACCAGGCCGGTCGCGTTGCTCCACCGGCTCACCGCGACCCGGTTGGCGTCCCCGGCCGGCAGCGCGAACGTGCCGAGGATCCGCCACTGCCCGCCGGTGACCCGCTGGTCGACGTAGACCGTCCTGTTGCCGGTGGTGGTGGCGACGATGTACGGGGTGGCGCTGTTGTAGCCGGCATTCGCCGGCCACCAGGCGTCGACCCGGTAGTTGCCGGTCGCCGGCACGTTGAACCTGTACCAGGCGGCGTCGCTGACCGCGACCGGGTCGGCGTACCGGTAGTCGGCGCCGAAGCGCTGCCCGGAGTACGTGGACACGCCCCAGTTGGCGCTCGCGGTGAACCGGCCGGCGGTGGCGTTGTCGACCGTCGAGGACCAGGCTGTGCCGCCGCCGGCCATCTTCGCCGCCACGTCGGCCCGCATCACGTCCAGGTTGATGAAGGACGGGTCGATCTTGCCGGTGGTGCTGGTCTCCCGGTGCCCCCGGGCGTGGCTGGCGTCCCTGCCCAGCCGGGTGAGCACGGCGGCGGTGGCGGCGATCGACGCGTTGTACTGCGCGGCGGTCATCTCCTGGTTCACGCCGTTGTAGTCGATCTCCCACCCGATCATCAGGGTGTTGCCGTCGCCGGCCGGGATCGGCCCGCTGCCCCCGCTGACCCCGGCGTGGTTGCACCGGCCGGCGGAGATGACGTGGAAGACGCCGTTGTAGTCGACCAGGGCCTGGCAGAGCGGGCCGGCCAGGTCGGGCCGACCGTTGATGCAGATGCCGAGCGCCGGGTGCGGGTTGCTCGCGCTGGAGGTCGAGGCGGTGTGGTGCCAGAGCACCCCGATCGGGTCGAAGGAGCCGGGGCGCATCCGGTTGAGCCAGTCGCCCTCGACGACGACCTGCACCCCGGCGGCACGCAACACGTCGACGAGCCAGGGGATCGTCGCCATCAGGACTCCCCGAGCAGGTCGGCGAGACATTCGGGCTTCGGTGCGGCGGCGGCCGGGGTGGGCCGGACGACGACGGTCAACGCCGCGGCCACCAGGGCCGGGATGCCGAGCACCCCGCGGCGGCGCAGACGGATGGTTCGGGACGTGGCCATGGCGCTCCTCCAGCGGACGGCGTCGGGCTCGATCGGATCGACGATCGTGATGACCGGCACGGTATACCGTGATGGTCGTCGATGTCGATACCCTTCAAGCGCGAGCCGCGTGCTGAAGGAAATCTCCCCGTCAGGCGCCGCCGAGGGCGTCGATGTCGCGCATCTCCTCCGCCGTCAGCGAGAAGTGGAAGACGTCGAAGTTGGTGCGGATCCGTTCCGGGGTGACCGACTTCGGGATCACCACGATCTCGTGGTCGATGTGCCAACGGAGCACCACCTGGGCCGGCGAGACGTCGTGCGCGGCGGCGATCCGGGTCAGCACCGGGTCGGAGAGGTCGCTGGTCTTGAACGGGCTGTACCCCTCCAGCACCACACCCCGGTCCCGGTGCTCGGCGTGCCGCTGCCGGTCGTACAGCGACGGGCTCCACCGGATCTGATTGACTGCGGGGTTCTCCTCGGTCGACTGGATCAGCTCGTCCATCTGGGCGGTGCTGTAGTTGCTGACGCCCACCGCGCGGGTCAGGTTCTCGTCCCGGGCGGCCAGCAGCTCCCGCCACATCGGGATGCTGTCCGTCGGCGAGGACGGCGGCCAGTGGATCAGCCACAGGTCCACCTGGTCGACGCCGAGGGCCTCCAGGCTCGCCTCCAACGTCTCGCGCTCCCGGCCCACCCGGTCCGGCGGCACCTTGGTGGTGATGAAGACGTCCTCCCGGCGCAGGTCGCTCTCCTTGATCGCCCGCCCGACCTCCCGCTCGTTGCGGTACATGGTGGCGGTGTCCAGGTGCCGGTAGCCGGCGTCCAGCGCGGCCAGCACCGCGTCGTAACCGGCCTCGCCGGTGGCCTGCCAGGTGCCGAAGCCGAGCAGGGGCATCCGCACGTCGCCGGGGAGCAGGGCGGTGGGCTGGTCGGTGAGGTCCATGAGGACCGTTCTACCCCGCGGCGTACTCGGCATGCGACCGAACCGGACACCCGGGTGTCCAGCGCGCCGGTCGGGTTTGCCGGAGAATGCGGGTGTGGCGGACCGGCTGGAGGAGTACCGGCGCAAGCGGGACGCGGCCCGGACACCGGAGCCGGTGCCGCAGCGACCCCCGGCCGCCGCCCCTGCCGCTGGCGACGGCACCGCGCGCTTCGTCATCCAGCAGCACCACGCCCGCAGTCTGCACTGGGACCTGCGACTCGAGCACGAGGGCGTGCTGGCCTCCTGGGCGGTGCCGCGGGGCCTGCCCCGCGACCCCGGCCGCAACCACCTGGCCGTGCACACCGAGGACCATCCGATGGAGTACCTCGACTTCTCCGGCGAGATCCCGGCCGGAGAGTACGGCGGCGGCCGGATGGTGATCCACGACCGGGGCAGCTACCACTGCGAGAAGTGGCGCGACGACGAGGTGATCGTGACGCTCTCCGGCGAGCGGACCGCCGGGCGCTACGTGCTCTTCGCCACCGGCGGCAAGGACTGGATGGTCCGGCGTACCGACCCCGCGCCCGCCGGCTGGACACCGATGCCGGAACTGGTCCGCCCGATGCACCCCACCCCCGCCGCCGGACTGCCCCGGGACCGGGCCGACTGGGGCTACGAGCTGCGCTGGGACGGCGTCCGGGCGGTGGCGTACGTCTCCGGTGGCCGGCTGCGGCTGCTCGCGGAGACCGACGAGGAGATCACCGGCGGGTACCCGTGGCTGCGGGACCTGGCCGAGGAGCTGGCCCCGACCGAGGCGGTGCTGGACGGCGTGCTGGTGCGCATCGACACCGCCGGCCGCGTCCGACCGGTCGGTCCGACCAGCGGCGGACGGGCCCCCGCCGGTGCCCAGTACCTGCTCGTCGACCTGCTCTGGCTCGAGGGCGTGAGCAGCGTCGACCTGCCGTACGCGCAGCGCCGGGAACTGCTCGACGGGCTGGCGTTGGCCGGTACCCACTGGCAGACCCCTGCGTGGTTTCCCGGGGCCGGCGACGAGGCGTTGCGCACCGGTCGGGAGCAGGGCCTGCCCGGGGTGGTGGCGAAACGGCTGGACTCGGTCTACGAGCCGGGGCGGCGCAGTCGACGCTGGCTGAGCATCGACGCGGTCCGACGGTGAGGAGCGACGTGTACCTGACGCACCTGGAGTGCCCGCGCTGCGGACGGGAACACGCCGCCGACGATCTGCAGAACCTCTGCGAGTGCGGTTCCCCGCTGCTGGCCCGCTACGACCTGCCGGCGGTGGCCAGGGCGGTCAGTCCGGAGCGGTTCGGGCTGCGCCCAGCCGACCTGTGGCGCTATCGGGAGCTGCTGCCGGTCGCCGACCCGCGGCACGAGACGAGTCTCGGCGAGGGCTGGACGCCGCTGCTGCGCGCCCCCGCGTACGGCGCGGAGATCGGCATCGACGACCTCATGGTCAAGGATGAGGGGCTGACCCCGACCGGCTCGTTCAAGGCGCGCGGTGCGGCCGTGGGCGTGAGCCGGGCGCGCGAGCTTGGTGTGCGGCACGTCGCCATGCCGACCAACGGCAACGCCGGGTCGGCCTGGGCCACCTACGCGGCCCGGGCCGGGATGCGCGCCACCATCGTCATGCCGCTGGCCGCACCGGGCATCTGCCGCCGGGAGTGCGTGGCCGCCGGCGCGGACCTGCGCCTGATCGACGGGCTGATCAGCGACGCCGGCCGGCGGGTGGCCGAGCTGGTCGGGGCCTCCGGCGGGGCGGTCTTCGACGCTGGCACGCTGCGCGAGCCGTACCGGCTGGAGGGCAAGAAGACGATGGGGTACGAGATCGTCGAGCAGCTCGGCTGGCAGGTGCCCGACGTGATCATCTACCCGACCGGGGGCGGTGTCGGCCTGATCGGCATCCACAAGGCGCTGCACGAGTTGCGCGAGCTGGGCTGGATCACCGACAAGCTGCCCCGGCTGGTGGCGGTGCAGTCCACCGGCTGCGCGCCGATCGTGCGGGCGTTCGCCGCCGGGGAGGACCGGGCGCAGCCGTGGCCCGACGCGCAGACCGTGGCGTTCGGGATCACCGTGCCGGCACCGCTGGGCGACGAGCTGATCCTGGCCGCGCTGCGGGCCAGCGCCGGCACCGCGGTCGCGGTGGACGACGCGGACCTCCTCGCCGACCTGCGGGACTTCGCCGCCCGGGAGGGGTTGCTGCTCTGCCCGGAGGGCGCGGCCTGCCTGACCGCGGCCCGGCACCTGCGGGCCGGCGGCTGGATCCGGGCCGGCGAGCGGGTGGTGGTGCTCAACACCGGCGCCGGGCTGAAGTATCCGGAGAGCGTCGACGTCTCCGACGTACCCGTGCTGTCCTGAGCGGCGCACGCCCCGCTGGGTTCAGAAGCTGTCCGGGTTGGTCAGTCGCCAGGCCGCGTTGATCAGGCCGATGTGCGACAACGCCTGCGGGGTGTTGCCGAGCGGCGTCCCGTCCTTCAGGTCGATCTGCTCACTGAACAGGCCGACGTCGTTGGCGTACGGCAGCACCCGCTCGAACAGCTCCTCCGCCCGGCGCCGCTCGCCGGTCATCACCAGGCACTCCACCAACCAGAACGAGCAGAGCAGGAAGCCGGCCGGGTCGGTCGTCCACCGCCGGACCAGTCCGCTCTCGCTGCCCAGCTCCCGCTCGACCATCTCGATGGTGGAGCGCATCCGTGGGTCGTCGGCCGGCAGGAAATGCAACATCGGCAGGAGGAGCGCCGAGGCGTCCAGCTCCGCCGAGCCGTAGGAGCCGGTGAACGCGCCGATCCGGTCGTTCCACCCCTCCCGCAGCACCTCGTCGCAGATCTCGTCGCGAACCACCGTCCAGCGACCCGGGTCGGCCCGGTCACCGAGCCGGTCGGCGAGCTTCACCGCCCGGTCCATCGTCACCCAGCAGAACACCTTGGAGGAGAGGTAGTGCCGCTCGACCTCCCGGGTCTCCCACATGCCCCGGTCCGGGAGGTGCCAGGTGCTGGCCACCTGTTCGGTCAGCCCGAGCACCATCTCCCGTAGCTCGTCGTCGAAGGTCTCACCGAGGTAGTCGCGCAGCCGCCAGACCGCCGAGATCACCTCTCCCGGCACGTCGAGCTGCCGCTGCCGCCAGGCGTCGTTGCCCATCCGCACCGGTCCGTCGCCGCCGAAACCGCGCAGGTGCGGGCGGTCGTGTTCGGTGAGGTCGCGCTCCCCTTCCAGCCCGAAGAGCACCGGCACCGGATCGTCGCCGATCCGGCCGATCGAGCGGGTCACCCAGGCGAACAGCCGGGACGCCTCCGACGGGCAGGCCGCCACCCAGAGTGCCCGCATCGTCATCGAGAAGTCGCGCAGCCAGGAGTAGCGGTAGTCGTAGTTGCGGTCGCCGCCGAGGCGTTCCGGCAACGACGTGGTCAGTGCCGCGGCGACCGCGCCGCTGCGGGCGTACGTCAGGCCGGTCAGCACGGTGGCGCTGTGGCGGACCAGCTCCGGGTACCGGCCGCCGTACTGGTGCGCCTCGCGGTAGCCCTCCCACGCCCGCACCGTCTCGGCCAGCGTGGCCACCGGATCGAGCCGGGCCGGCGGGTCGTGGTACGCCCCGGCGTAGGCCACGTCCAGCCCGACCACGTCGCCGGCGGAGACCTCGAACTCGTGTGTCACCCGGTCCCGGCCGGCCCGTAGCGGCAGGTCGCCGGCGCGCAGCATCAGGTCCACCGGACCGGCGGTGGCCAGCACGCCGCCCGGCCGCTCGTGCAGGTACGGAGTGAGCAGGCCGTCCTCCGGGCGGGGTGCGAAGTCCAGTGCCATCCGGACCCGCCCGGACAGCCCCTCCACCACCCGGATCAGCACGGCTGGCGAGTTCATGCCAAGATCGTGGGCACGGGCACCCAGTTCGGCGGCGAGCGCGTCGGTGACCGCCACGCTGCCCTGCGGAGTGTGGTGCACGGTACGCAGCACCAGCGTGTCCGGCCGGTACGCGCGCTCGACCCGGTGGCCCGGCGTACCGGCGGCGACCGGCGCCAGCCGGAAGTACCCGGCCTCCGGGTCGAGCAGCCGCGCGAACACCGAGGGACCGTCGAACCGGTCCGGGCACCACCAGTCGATGGAGCCGTCCCGGCCGACCAGCGCGCCCGAGCGGCAGTCGGAGATGAATCCGTAGTCGGAGATGGCCGGCTGATCCACCCGGCGCGGATACCCGGATCGGCCCGGATCAGACCGCCGTCACGCGGTGGGCGGCTCGTCCTCGCCGGCGGCCTCCGCCGCGTCGGCCTCCTCCTTCGTCCGGTGCACCGCCTGGTCGGCGTGCTCCGGCGGGCCGTACACGGTGTAGAGCACCAGCGGGTTGGGCCCGGTGTTGACAAAGTTGTGCCGGGTGCCGGCCGGCACCACGACCAGGTCGCCCTGGACGACCTCACGCTTCTTCCCGGCCACCCGGGCCTCCCCGGTGCCGCTGACGAAGGTCAGGATCTGGTCGATGCCCTCGTGCACCTCCTCGCCGATCTCACCGCCCGGTGGGATGGTCATGATGACCAACTGGGTGTGCTCCCCGGTCCACAGCACCCGCCGGAAGTCCGGGCTCTTCTCGGCGACGGTCGCGATCGTGAAATGCTCCATGCCGCGCTCATACCCCGTCCGGCATCCCGTCACGCCGGGACTGGCAGATGGTGGAATTCGCCACGGATCGCGGGTTTGGATCCACCCGGAACGGGGATCGACAAGGCTGACCGGTGCTCACGGCCGGTCGAGCCAGGTCCCCGCTGGCGTACCGCCTTACGGCTGCGGTGGTGGGAGACGGCCAGAGCGCGGCGACGTTCCGACCCCAGGTCGAAGCGGCGCCGTGCGCTCGTTCCCGCACCCGGTCGCCGCCCCGGCCGCGCCGCCCTTCGCCCGCGCCGCACCGCGCTCCGCGTTAGGAAGGGCCCCTTCCTTCTCAGCGGGCGTCGCGGTGCAGCCAGGCCAGCAGGTCCGGCGGTGCGAGAGCCGCCGCCCGCGTCCGGTAGCGGGCCAGGGCCGCCTCGTCGAGCAACTCCCGCCCCTGCCCCGAGCCGCCCCGCCGGAAGAAGGCCCGGCGGTCGCGCAGCACGCCGAGCCGGTCCGGGGCCAGCCGGTCGGCCCGCTCCCGCATCCGGTCGAAGGTGGCCGCCTCGACCAGCTCGGGCCAGCGCCGCTCGGGCACCGCGAGGCCCCACCGGTCGGCGAGGCGGCGCATCTGCCCGGCCAGGTCGGTGCGCAGGTCGTCGTAGTGCACCAACTCGACGTTCGGCTCGTGCCGGCGAGCCCAGGCGTCACCGAGATGCCACATCACCCCGGGCAGCGAGTCCAGCTCGGCGCGTGGATCCACGTCCTGGTCGACCCAGCTCGGCAGCCACTGCTGCACCGACGGCCGTGGTCGCGGCGGGCCCGCCGGCGCGGCCTGGCCGGTCAGTTCCCGCAGCCGCTCCCGGTCCAGGTTGCCGGCCTGGTGGTACAGGCTGACCGCCATGTCCAGCGGGTGCCGCGCCACCACCACGTAGTGCGCCCGAGGATCCAGGGGTACGCCGTCCAGCGGGGTGTGCGTCTTGATGAACCGTCGGTGCGGCTGGGCGGCCAGCCGCCGGTAGACCTCGTCCCGGGGCTCGACCAACCAGTCCAGCCAGGGCGAGAGCTCGGTCAGCGGCGCCGGCAGCTCGGGGGTGCCCAGGACCAGCAGCGCGCAGATCATCTGCATCCAGGTGGTGCCGCTCTTGGACCGGGTGCTGATGACGATGTCGCCGGTGCGGAACGGAAAACCCGTCCAGCGGGCGCTGTCCTCGTCCGCGGACCGGTAGCGGTGGGGAGACGCGGGCATCGGACGAGCGTAGTCAGCGAGCCGACAGCCGAGAAGTCATTTCCGGGGCTGACGAACCTGTGAAACATGCACATGTCTGGCTAGATTGAACTATGGTGCCCGCCCACGGGGGCCGGGCGGCGGAACCGGTCTACCGCCCCATCCTCGCCAGCCGACGCGGCGAGTTGGAAGCGCTGAGCCACCTCGACGCCGCGGCCGCCCCGCTGCTGACCCCGATCCTGGTGGTCACCGCGGTCGAACAGTCCCTGGTGGAGGCTCTGCGTCGGTTGCCGGCCGGGCTGGTCCCGGCCGTCGACGTCACCGCCGTGCCGGACGGCCCCGACACCGAGTTGGCCCGCTGGGGCGTACCCCTGCTGCCGGTGATCGGGCTCGCCGACAGCGACCGGCGGCTGGTCGCGCACGGCGGGGCGGCCCGCGCGCACGGCCGGCGGGCGCTGGTGCGGCTGCGGGCGGGCCGGGACCGGGCAGGGCCGGACGCCACCACGACGGCGGTGGAACGGGTCTGGCGGTTCACCCGGCTCGCGCCTGAGGAGTGCGACCTGCTGGTTGACGCCGGAGACGTGTGTTGCCCGGCGGACGTCCGGCTGGCCGAGCCGCGGGTACGCCGGCTGCTGGACTGGGCCCGCCGGCACGCCTGGCGGACGGTCACGGTCGCGGCCGGCGGGATGCCGGCCACCCTGTCCCGGCTGCCCACCGACGAGCCGGTCCGGCTGGACCGCTGGGACTGGCAGCTCTGGCAGCGGCTGGCCGACGCCGGCGTCGACTACGGCGACTACGGGATCGGGCCGGCCGTCCTCGGCGGCGGCGACCCGGGCGACCGGCTGCCCACCGTGCGCTACACCGCCGACGGTGACTGGTGGGTCTACCGCTGGTCCCGGCGCGGTGGACGCGGCGACGACCGGTTCTCCGACCTGTGCCGCACGCTGGTGTCGGCGCCGCACTGGCCCCGCACCGGCGCGGCCTTCTCCTGGGGCGACCACGAGCTCCTGCGGCGCGCACGGCGGGGCGCCGGGGCCGGTTCGACCAGCAACTGGGCGGCGTGGAGCACCTCGCACCACCTGGCGCACGTGCTGGCCGCGCTGCCGCACCAGGGCAGCAGCGTCCCGACCTGGCCGACGCGGCCGGACCCGCCACAGCGGGGGCGCTCACTGCGGGCCCCGCGCGGCGGCGAGACCCGGCGGGCCGGCTGAGCAGCGGGCGCGGCGGTGCGGCCCACTGCTGCGCCGACGCGGCCTACTGCTTCTCGGTGAAGCCGAACTGCACGATGCCCTCGTCGTCGACGGTGGCGTCGACCGAGGCGTCGCCGAGCAGTTCAGCGGCGTCCGCGTCGAGGAAGATCCGGGCGCCCTGGTTGTCGACCACGTGGTCACCCTGCTCGGGCTCGGGCACCAGCTCGACGGTGAGTGAGCCGGCATCGGCGTCGGCGGCGATCCGCACGCCGCCGTCCTCGGCGACGTCCTGCTGGTTGGCCAGGTCGCGGATGACGAGCACGGCGTTGTCGGTCATGGTGAGCATGAGCGGAACTCCTCGTGGATTCACGGCTCGCGGTCGGTTACCACACAGACCGGACGTCGGTCCGCGTACGAGCACACGTGGGAGGCGACGGGAGGTGGCGATCGGTCGTCGCCGTCGCATCGGGGCAGGTGAAGGGCCCCTCACGGCCTACGGTGCCCGCTGCCGGGCGATCCGTCAAATAGAGCCGGATCAGTCGAGAGCGGCGACCGGGGCGAGCCGGGCGCGGATCTCGTTGACCGCCGCGCGCCCGGCCCGGTTGGCACCGATCGTGCTGGCCGACGGTCCGTACCCGATCAGGTGAATCCTCTCGTCGGCGACCACCCGGGTGCCGTCCATGGTGATACCGCCACCGGGGGCGCGCAGCCTCAGCGGGGCCAGGTGGTCGAGGGCGGCGCGGAAACCGGTGGCCCAGAGGATCACGTCCGCCGGGACGAACCGTCCGTCGGACCAGGCCACCCCGTCGGGCGTGATCCGGTCGAAGACGGGTAGCCGGTCGAGCACGCCGCGCTCGCGCAGCCGGCGTACCTCCGGGGTGAGCACCAGCCCGGTCACGCCGACCACGCTGCCGGGTGGCCGCCCGGCGCGCACGGCCTCGTCCACCCGCGCCACCGCCGCCCGCCCCAGCTCGGGGCTGAATTCGGCGACGCGGAACTCCGGCGGACGGCGCGTCACCCAGGTGGTGGCGGCCGCCACCTCCGAGATCTCGCCGAGCAGTTGCACCGCCGAGGTGCCGCCGCCGACGACCACCACCCGACGGCCGGTGAACTCCTGCGGACCGCGGTAGTCGGCGGTGTGCAGCTGCCGACCGCGGAAGGAGGACCGGCCGGGGTAGTGCGGCCAGAACGGCCGCGTCCAGGTGCCGGTGGCGTTGATCAGGGCCCGCGCGGTCCACCGGTCGTGGTCGGTCCGCACGTCCAGTCGACCGTCCGGCCGGGAGTGCACCGCCCGGACCCGCACCGGCCGCCGGACCGGCAGCTCGAACTCCCGCTCGTACGCGGCGAAGTACGCGCTGACATGCTCGGCCGCCGGCCGCTGCGGGTCGCCGGGCGGGAAGGGCAGGCCCGGAAGGTCGTGGAAGCCGTGCACCCGCTCCAGCCGCAGCGTCGGCCAGCGGTGCTGCCAGGCTCCGCCGGGGCCGTCGTCGCCGTCGAGGATGACGAAGCCGTCGCCGGGGGCGAAGCCGGTGCGGCGCAGGTGGTATCCGGCGCTCAGACCGGCCTGACCGGCCCCGATCACCACGACATCGACCGAGTGGGTGTCCACGCCGGGTACAACGCCGGGCCTGCCGCCGCTCTGCCCGGCGGCGGCCGTCGCGCCGCTCACAGCAGCCGATCCCGCGCCTGAGCGCCCGAAATGTCCGTACGCTGAGCGAATGGACGAGACCCGTCGCTACCTCGCGGAGTTCCTCGGCACCCTGCTGCTGGTCTTTTTCGGGGTGGGCAGCGCCATCGCGGCGCGCGTCGAGGGCGGCGTGGTGGTGGTCGCCCTGGCCTTCGGCTTCGTCATGCTCGCCCTGGTCTACACGATCGGGCCCCTCTCCGGCAGTCACGTCAACCCGGCGGTGACGCTCGGCGCGCTGCTCTTCGGGAAGATCTCGCCGCTCGGCGCGGTGGCCTACTGGATCGCCCAGTTCGCCGGCGCGGCGGTGGCCAGCTTCGTGCTCTGGGCGCTGACCCGGTGGGGCGGCGTCGAGGACCAGACCGGGGCGCTGGGCGCGAACGGTTACGGCGCGAACATCAACGGGGGTGGCGCGGCAGTGCTGGAGATCGTGCTGACCTTCCTGTTCGTGCTGGTCGTCCTGGTGGTGACCAGTCGCACCGAGCACCCCGGTGTCGCCGGGGTGGCCATCGGGCTGGCCCTCGCCGTTACCCACTTCGTCGGGGTGACGTTGGACGGCACCTCGGTGAACCCGGCCCGCTCGTTCGGCCCGGCCATCTTCGAGGGCGGCGGGGCGCTGCGGCAGCTGTGGGTGTTCGTCGTCTTCCCGCTGCTCGGCGGGGCGCTCGCCGCGCTGGTGGCGCCGCTGATCATCGGGCCGCAGCGGCACTACTGGGGTGGGCACGACAAGCCGGTACGCGGGCACACCGCCTGAGCCGGTAAAGCGGTGGGCGGCACGGCCGGGCCGGAGAACGCGAGCGGCAAAAACCTTCGGCCGGAACTCTTCTCCGGCGAATATCTTCGTGGCAGCATCAGCGCATGCATCGTCGTCTCTTTCCCCGGGCCCTCGCGCTGGCCGCGCTGGTCGCCGCCGCGGCCACCGCCGGCGCACCCGGCGCCACCGCCGAGTCGCCGACCCCCGCGGCGACCCGGCTGAACGCCACCATCGACTCGATCCTCGCCGACACCCGGCTGGCCGGTGCGCAGGCATCGGTGGTGGTGGTCGACACCGGCACGGGGCAGACCCTCTACGACCGCAACGGCGACCGCCGGCTGATCCCCGCGTCCAACACCAAGCTGCTGACCTCGACGGCCGCCCTGGAGTTGCTGGGTCCCGGGCACCGCTTCACCACCGACGTGCGGACCACCGGCAAGCGCCGCGCCGGGCTGCTCTCCGGCAACCTCCACCTGCGCGGCGGCGGCGACCCGACCATGCTCGCCGCCGACTACGACGCGCTCGCCGCGCAGGTCGCCGCCGACGGCGTACGGGTGGTCACCGGCAACCTCATCGCGGACGACACCCGCTACGACCGCACCCGACTCGGCCCCGACTGGACCTGGGACGACGAGCCCTACTACTACGCCGCCCAGGTCTCCGCGCTGACCGTCGCGCCGGACACCGACTACGACGCGGGCACCGTGATCGTGCACGCCGCCCCGGCCGATCGGGCCGGCGCCCCGCCGGTCGTCACCACCACCCCGCCCACCGGCTACGTCCGGATCGACAACCGGGCGCAGACGGTCACCGAGGGCGAGACCTCGATCTCCATCGAGCGGGAGCACGGCGGCAACACCGTCGTGGTGACCGGGCAGATCGCGGTGGGCGACGAGCCGGCCAGCGATTGGGTGACCGTCTGGGAACCCACCGGCTACGCGGCGGACGTGTTCCGGGCCGCGCTGCGCCGGCACGGGGTCCGGGTGCTGGGCCGGACGGTGCTCGGCCAGCCCACCCCGGAGGGGGCCACCACGGTCGCCCGACACGACTCGATGAGCCTGGCCGAGCTGATGACCCCGTTCCTCAAGCTCTCCAACAACGGCCACGCCGAGGTGCTGACCAAGGAGATCGGCCGGGTCCTCTCCGGCTCGGGCACCTGGTCCGCGGGGCTCACCGCGATCAGCGAGTACGTCGCCGACACCGGCATGGACACCGGCAGGCTGCGCCAGCGCGACGGCTCCGGGCTCTCCCGGCGCAACCTGATCCCGGCGGCGGAGTTCGTCGACCTGCTCGCCGCCGTCCGGGCCGAGCCCTGGTTCGCCACCTGGTACGCGGCCCTGCCGATCGCCGGCGAGCCGGAGCGGTTTGTCGGCGGCACCCTGCGCAGCCGGATGGCGGGCACCCCGGCGGCGGGCAACGTGCACGCCAAGACCGGCAGCCTGACCGGCGTCTCCGGTCTCTCCGGCTACGTCACCAGCGCCGACGGCCGGGTGCTGGCCTTCTCGATCCTGCTGAACAACTACCTGACCGCCTCGGTCAAGCGGCTGGAGGACCAGATCGCGATCGCGCTGGCCGGGTACCGCGCGGACCAGGTGTCCACGGCGCGGGTGGCGACCCCGGCGGCGCCGGACACGCCGCGTACCCCGGAGGGCGTCGAGTGCTCCTGGGTCAAGCCGATCACCTGCTGACCGAGCCGGATCAGGCCGGACGGTCCGGCACGGGAACCACCGCGGTCGGGTCGCCGCGCTCGATGAGCGCGGCGATCTCGGCGGCCCGCAGCCCGCGCAGCGCCAGCACCCGGGCGCCCCAGCGGTGCAGCCGGCACGGGTGCGGGCTGGCGTCGTTACGGCAGACCACGCCGCCCGACCAGCGCCGGGGCGCGTGCACCACCACCGCCCGCACCGCGAACTGGGCGTCCTCCCCGGTCACGTACGGCGGCAGGGGGATGTCGCGGAGCACCTCCCCGGGCGCTTCGCCGGCGCCGGACGGCGCGACGGGACGGACGCGGTGGGCGGTACTGCTGCTCGTCTCGGCGGCCTCCACACTGGATGGTCGGACGGGGACAGCAGAAAGTTACGACCCTCTGCACGGGGCGCGACGGACAAACTGTCCCCGGATCAGCCGACCTGCGCCCTGAGCCGGGCGGCGGTGCGGGTGGCGTCGTAGTCGGGCCCAACCCCGTCCACGATGATCGTTGAGCCCTCGATGTGCCGGGTACGCAGCGGCAGGATCTCCTGGTACGCCGCCGAGGCGTACCAGGCCCGCGCCGCCTCGACGTCGGGGAACTCGACGATGACCACGGTGCCGGGCCAGTCGCCCTCCAGCACCTCCACGTCGGTGCCGTGCACCCGGAACAGGCCCTGGTACGGGTCCAGCGTGGCCTGGATGCGCTCGATGTAGGTCAGGACGTCCTCGTTGAGCTGCGGGGTACGCAGGTGGGCGAGCGCGAAGGCGGGCATGGGTCCTCCCGGAAGATGTGCACCCGGCGGGCGCCGGGCCGTTGGGAGGAAGTCTCGTCGGCGCCGGCCGTGCCGTCGATTACCTCACGGGTAAGGGCGCGCCCGTCCCGGTCAGACGCGTTCGAGCACCACCACCGGGATCTCCCGGTCGGTCCTGGTCTGGTAGTCGTCGTACGCGGGCCAGATGCCGGCCATGGTGGACCACATCCGCGGCTTCTCCTGCGCCGTGGCGGTCCGCGCCCGGGCGGTGAACCTCTCCGCGCCCACCTGCACCTCCACCTCCGGCTCCGCCAGCAGGTTCAGGTACCAGGCCGGGTGCTTCGGATCGCCGCCCTGCGACGCCACCACCAGGTACGCGTCGCCGTCACGACCGTAGATCAGCGCGGTGCGCCGCAACTGGCCGCTGCGCCGGCCCCGGGTGGTCAGCAGCAGGGTGAAGACCCCCGGCCGCCACTCGTGGCCCTCGGCGCCGTCGGTCTCGACGTACCGCCGGATGTGCTCGGCGACCCAACCCTCCGGGCTGTCCAGGACCTGCTCGCTCGATGTCATCGGGGCTCCTCGGGATCATCCACGGCCGTCGCGCCCAGGCTACTGCGGCCGGCCGCCGCCGGCCCGCCGAACGCGGGCCTCGCCTGCCGGCCCGACGCGGTGCGGTCAGCGCAGCGCCAGGGCCTGCAGGCCCACGTTGCCACAGTGCTCGGTGAAGACCTTCTCGACGGTCCAGGTCAGCACCAGGCGGGCTCCCTTCGGGGCCCGGAACCGGACGGTGAACTGCGCGCTCTGACTGGTGTACGGGTCCTCCATGCGCAGTGTGGTGCTCAGTCCGCCGCTGGCGAGCCGCGCCTCCAGGCGGCCGCGGGCCATCCAGATCCCCGCGTAGAGGTGCACCGTGCGCAGCTCGCCGCTGCCCGCCACCGCCAGGGCGAAGCCGCTGCCGGTGCCGCAGGTATAGATGCCGTTGGGGGTGTCGGTGACCGACCGCTCCGGGGTGCCGTCGCGCCAGCTGAAGACCTCCTGGTTGCCGTCCCAGCCGACCCGGGTGCCGGCGCCGCCCTCGTCGAGGATCTCCCCCGCGCCGTCGCGCTTGCGGACCGTCGAGTCGCCGCCGCGCAACCCCCAGTGCATCCAGTCGCGGGTGCCGACGGCGGTGAGGTCCACTTCGGCCGCCACGTCCGCCCGGGTCACCAACAGCACCGGCGGCGCGGGCAGCGGAGCCGGGGAGCTGGCCGAGGGCGTGGGCGTGGGCGACGGCGGGCGCTGCCGGGGGCGCAGGCCGGGCGACGCCGGCCCGGCCTCGCCGGTACGTCCCTCCGCTGCAGGAAAGCCGGTGGGCCGGGCGGTTCCGGCCTGCGCGCCCGGCGGCCCCGCGGAATTGTCGCCGCCCTCCGGAGCGGGCCGGTTCCCGAGGTACGAGACCAGGGCCACCAGGCAGGCGAGCACGGCCAGCCCCTCCACCGCCCAGCGGCGCCGCTGCCGGCCGCGGGCCAGGCGGCGCAGCGCGCTGCGGGTCTGCCCGGAGGTGATGCCCGGCGGTCGGTGGGCGCCCCGGCGGTCGGACAGTTCACTCCCGGCGTTCGCGCCCGCCCGCGTGCGGTCCTCGTCCGCCACCGACCCCTCCACTCCGCCGCCCGACCGCAGCGGGTGCGACGTCCGCTGTGGGCGTTTCACGTTCGCACCGGCGCGGCCGACACGCCAGAGACGGACGGGCGGGCGTTTCCGGTTTGTTACCGGACGGTATAGGACAGCCGGGCGCGCGTCGCGTCGGAGTGTCAGCCGATCTCGAAGCCCAGCGCCCGCGCGATGACCAGCGCCTGCTCGGGGTCGACGATCGCGCCGGTGCGCTCCACCACCGTCGGGTCGAGCGCGCTCAGGTCGCTGCCGCGCAGGTCGGCGCCGCCCAGCCGGGCGCCGTGCAGCTGCGCGCCGGAGAGGTCGACGCCGGTCACGGTGGCCCCGGTGAGGTTCACGCCGGTCAGGTCGACCTCGCGCATCCGCACGTCGGTGAGGCGTACGCCGCGCAGGTCGGCGCCGGGCAGCGCGACGAAGGACCAGTCCCCGCCGGCCACGGTCAGCGGGCGCAGGTCGCACTGGGCGAAGGTGCTGCCGACCAGCTTGCAGCCGGTGAACTCGGCCTCGAAGAGGTTGCACCGCTTGAAGGTGCAGCGGGTGAAGGCCGAGTCGACGTGCCGGGACGCGTTGAACAGCACGTTGCCGAACGTGCAACCGGTGAAGACCGCCCCCCGGGTCACCGCCTCGGTGAGGTCGACGTGGAAGAACTCGCAGCCCACGAAGTGCCGGTCGACCAACTCCTCGGCGTACCAGTCGTCGTGGCGGAAGGTTCTGTCCTCGGTCAGCTCCGGCATCCGGCCAGGCTAGTGCTCGCCGCCGACGACCCGGCCCTTCCACCACCGGCGTACCGGCTAGTAGGTTCGGCGGCGTGAGCGTGCAGCGGAGCATCGACCCGGACCAGATCGGCTTCGACCCGGCGCGGCTGGCGCGGATCGACGAGCACTTCGGCCGGTACGTCGACGACGGCCGGTTGTCCGGCTGGCAGGTGGTGGTCACCCGCCGGGGCGAGGTGGCGCACTCCTCGACGTACGGGCTGCGCGACCGCGAGGCCGGTGCCCCGGTCGAGGCGGACACGCTGTGGCGGATCTACTCGATGACCAAGCCGGTCACCTCGGTCGCGGCCATGATGCTGTGGGAGGAGGGCCGGTTCGAGCTGACCGACGAGATCAGCCGCTGGCTGCCGGAGTTCGCCGACCTGCGGGTCTACTCCAAGGGGTCGACGCTCAAGCCGTACACGGTGCCGGCGATCGAGCCGATCCGGGTCTGGCACCTGCTCACCCACACCGCCGGCCTGACCTACGGCTTCATGCAGACCTCGGTGGTCGACGGGCTCTACCGCGCCGCCGGCTACGACCTCCACCCGCCCGCCGACGTCGACCTGGCCAGCGCCTGCGCCGCCTTCGGTGAGCTGCCGCTGCTGTTCCAGCCCGGCACCGCCTGGGGCTACTCGGTCGCCACCGACGTGCTCGGCCGGCTGGTCGAGGTGGTCTCCGGGCAGAGCCTCGACACGTTCTTCGCCGAGAAGATCTTCGGCCCGCTGGGCATGACCGACACCCGCTGGTGGGTCGAGGGCGACGACACCGAGCGGCTGGGGGCGCTGCACGTGCCGGACCCGCGGACCGGCCGGGCGGTCCGCTACGACAAGCTGGGCGCGCTCGCGTACGCCAAGCCTTCCCTGCTCTCCGGCGGCGGTGGCCTCATCTGCAGCGCCGCCGACTACCACCGCTTCACGCAGTTGCTGCTGCGCGGTGGCGAGCTGGACGGGGTACGCCTGCTCGGGCCGCGCACCGTGCGCTTCATGACCCGCAACCACCTGCCCGGCGGGCGGGACCTGGGCACCCTGTCCACCGGCGGGTTCGCCGAGACCACCCTGGACGGGATCGGCTTCGGCCTCGGTTTCGCCGTGGTGGACGACCCGATTCCGAGTCGCGTGCCGAGCAGCGTCGGCGAGTACTACTGGGGTGGGGTGGCCAGCACCGCGTTCTGGGTGGACCCGGTCGAGGAGATCACCGCGCTGTTCTTCACCCAGCTGATGCCGTCGAGCACCTACCCGCTACGCCCCCAGTTGCGCCAGCTCGTCTACTCGGCGCTCGTCGACTGACCCGGCCGGGATCGCCGTTCCACCGACGGGCGGTCGGGGCGATCCCTAGCCTGGGTTCATGAGCACCATCGTCGTGTTCGGCGCGGGCGGCACCGCCGGGTCGCGGGTCACCGCGGAGGCGGTCGGCCGGGGACACCGGGTGATCGCGGCGGTCCGCCGCCCGGAGGCCACCTCGTACCTGCCGGCCGGGGTGCGGGTCGTCACCGGGGACGCCACCAGCGAACGCACCGTCCGGGAGGTCGCGCCGGACGCGGACGCGCTCGTCGTGGCGATCGGCGGCGGCGCGGAGCGCGGGCTGTGGCGGAACGCGGCGGAGAACCTGGTCACCACGCTGCGCGGGATGCCGGCCGCGCCGCGGATCATCCACCTGGGCGGCGGATCGACCCTGCTCACCCCGAAGGGCACCCGCTTCCTGGACGAGCCGGACTTCCCGGCGGAGTACCGGGACTCGGCGCTGGGCCAGGCCGACGCGCTCGACTACTACCGCACCTCGGCCGACGGGGTGAGCTGGACGTACGTGTCCCCACCGCCGCTGGAGTTCCACCCCGGCGAGCGCACCGGGCACTACCGCACCGGCGCCGACGAGCCGGTGACCGACGACCAGGGACGGTCGGTGCTGACCTACGAGGACCTGGCGGTGGCGATCGTGGACGAGATCGAGCAGGCACGCCACGAGAACACCCGCTTCACCGTCGCGTACTGATCGCGGCAACGGCGACCGGGCGGACGGTCAGTCGGCGAGGCGGGCCGGGAAGCCGCCGGTGGCGATCGGGCCCCAGGCGTCGATGGTGACCCGGATCAACGACTTGCCCTGGCGCACCATCGCGGCCCGGTAGTCGTCCCAGTCCGGGTGCTCGCCGGAGATGCTGCGGAAGTACTCCACCAGCGGTTCCAGCGCCTCGGGCAGGTCCAGCACCTCGGCGGTGCCGTCGAGCTGCACCCAGGGGCCGTCCCAGTCGTCGGAGAGCACGCAGGCCGAGACCCGCGGGTCGCGGCGGATGTTGCTCACCTTGGCCCGCTCCGGGTACGTCGAGATCACCAGCCGGCCCTGCGCGTCCACGCCGGCGGAGACCGGGGAGGACTGCGGGCGCCCGTCGGCCCGGGTGGTCATGAGCACGACGCGGTGCCGGGGCCGGAGGAAGTCGAGCAGGTCGTCCCGGTCGACCCGGGTGTTCTTCGCGATGCTGCGTGCCATCGCTCGTTCCTACCAGGGCGGCGGCCGGCCGGGCGCGGCGGGTCAGCGTGGGCGGGCGGCGCTGCGGTGCACGGCCGTCTGGGTGGGCACCCGGGGCCGCACGCTCGGGCGCCAGGCCCGACCGTTGGCGTAGATCACCCGGAACCCGAGGTACGAGGCGAGCGGCGCCCAGTGCGCCGAACCCATTCGCAGCTCCGCGGCATTGTGCCGTTGGCCGTTGGCCAGCACGTCGAGCAGCACGGTTTCGAAAGCGGCCGATTCCACCCAGTCGACCTCACGGGTGAAACCGCAGATCAGTGCCGCGCCGGTGACGTCGAGAAAGTCGCGTAGCACCGCGTCGGAGGCGCGCAGCACCGAGCAGCTGCCGAAATAGAGCCGGCGCCCCTCGCAGCGCCCGGCCATCAACTCGGCCACCTCGTCCAGCGCGACCGAGTGCCAGTCGGTGAGGCAGAGCCGGCTGGGCTCGCCGTGCATGGCGAAGAAGCCGACGCGGTGGTCGGCGTACTGCTTGAGCAGCCAGCGGTCCAGGAAGTAGAACAGCTCGTCGTGGGTGGCCGCGTCCTTGTGGATGAAGCGGATCTTCCCCAGCCGTTCCAGCAGCTCCAGCGTGGGCAGCACGGACCCCCGTTCGTTGAGGTCGCGGTGCCACTGACCCTCGACACAGAAGACGCCACCGCGTGCCACGCCCACCTCCGCCAGTCCGCCCGCCCGGCGCTGACGTTACCGCCCGGCCCGGTCGAGGGACCATCACCCTCGGTGTCCAAGCCTGCGACGTTCGGTGCGGTTGTTGCCGCGAAAGGCGACCTCGTAAGGAATGGCTGTTTCTCGAATCAGGCGAATTCCCAGGCAAGACTCAGGGACCGCAAATCATGAGGACAATTCTCGTTAATCACCGCCAACCGCTCGCAGCAGTGCCAAGGTGGAAATCGCGGGACGTCCCGGTCGATGTCCCGAATGCCACCCCAATCGCTCTCCTATCGGGAGGACTTCTG
This sequence comes from Micromonospora sp. GCM10011542, assembly GCF_042650685.1. Taxonomy (NCBI): domain Bacteria; kingdom Bacillati; phylum Actinomycetota; class Actinomycetes; order Micromonosporales; family Micromonosporaceae; genus Micromonospora; species Micromonospora sp. GCM10011542. Next base: position 48,707 of record NZ_JBHSBO010000036.1, on the reverse strand, counting down.
TGCGCGTAAACACCTTGAAGCGGGCTGCCGTCGCATTCGCCCTGGCGCTGCCCGGGGCAGCGATCGCCGCGGTGGTCGCCGCGCCAGCGGCCCACGCCGACGGCTGCTACACGTGGAACCGCAACCTCTACCAGGGCCGCTCCGGCGACGACGTCCGCCAGTTGCAGATCCGGGTCGCCGGCTGGGCCGGCTACCGGGACATCGTGGAGAACGACGGCCGCTACGGGCCCAAGACCGCCGCCGCGGTCAAGCGGTTCCAGCAGGCGTACGGGCTACGCGCCGACGGCGTCGCCGGCCCGCAGACCTACGCCAAGCTGTACCAACTCCAGGACAACGACTGCACCCCCGTCCACTTCAGCTACAGCGAGATGGACGACGGGTGCGGCCGGGGCGGCTGGCGCGGGGGCCCGCTGTCGGAGAGCCAGACCCGGCAGAACGCGCTGCGCACCATGTGGAAGCTGGAGGCGCTGCGCAGGGGCCTCGGCGACAAGCCGCTCTACGTCTCCAGCGGCTTCCGCAGCCGGGCCTGCAACGACCAGGTCGACGGCGCATCGGACAGCCAGCACCTCTACGGCAACGCCGCCGACGTCACCTCACGCACGTCGTCGCTGTGCCAGGTCGCCCGCAACGCCCGCAACAACGGCTTCAGCGGCCTCTACGGGCCGGGCTACCCGGACCACGACGACCACGTGCACGTCGACTCGCGCCGGGAGAACAACAGCGACAACAGCTCCAACACGACCGACTGGTCGGCACCGAACTGCGGAATCGGCGCCGGCAACGACTGAACCCAGCGGAACGACGACGCCGGCCCGACGCGGGTGGGAAACCCCGCGCCGGGCCGGCGGTCGTGCCGCCCCGGGGGCGCGCGGGCGTACCCCCGCTCAGCTCGCCCGGGGCCAGCGCGGCGCGGCGACGGGGGGAGTCGCCGGCCGGCCGGGAACGCCGGGCCGCGCCCCCGGCGGAACGGCCCGCGCGGCCTGGTGCCGCGACTGGGCCGGATAGCCGCCGGGACGCGCGGACGCCGGCCCGGTGGCGGTGAACGGGAAGGGCACGTGCACGAACGGGTTGCCGTGGCGGATCAGTGCCTCGATCTGCCGCTCGTTGAGCCCGTGCTCGGTCAGCACCCGCCGCCCCCAGCGGTGCAGACGGCAGGGGTACGAGGCGCCGTCGTTGCGGCACAGCGGCCCCGTCGGCCACTCCTCGGCGGTGTGCACGACCACCGCCCGGACCGCGAGCCGGACATCCTCGGGGGTCAGCGGCGCCGGCACCGGCACCTCACCCAGTACCTGATCGATGGGATCCGTCGACTGCTCACCAACTCGCACGGCAGGCCTCCCGCAGCTCGGCAGCGGTACGGCGGAACCGCCGTACCGACGTCCTCGGCCAGTGGTACGGCCGGCACCGGACGAAAGTTCAATCTCGGTACGCGCTGAGCAGATCCTCCGGCGACAGACCACCACCGCTGATACTTCCATCGCTGGAACACTCATCGGTGAGTGCAACCCGGCGTGCGCTCAGACCAGGCCGGCGTCGTGGACAAGGAGCGCCACCTGGACCCGGTTGTTCAGGTCGAGTCGGGTCAGCAGGCGCGAGACGTACGCCTTCACCGTCGCCACGCTCATGAACAACTCCCCCGCGATCTCCGCGTTGGTGCATCCCCGGCCCAGCGCGACGGCCACCTGCCGCTCCCGCTCGCTGAGCCCGGTGAGCAGCCGCAGCGCGCGTTCCCGGCGCGGGTCCGGCCCGGCCGGCGCGGGAACGGCGGCGGTCACGTGCGCGATCAGTGTCCGGGTCACCGTCGGGGAGAGCGTCGCCTCACCGGCCGCCACCCGGCGCACGGCGTGCACGATATCCGCCGGCGGGGTGTCCTTGAGCAGGAAGCCGGCTGCCCCGGCGCGCAGCGCCCGCAGCACCTGCTCGTCGGCGTCGAAGGTGGTCAGCACCAGCACCTCCGGTGGGTGCGGCTGGGCGCGCAGCGCCTCGGTGGCGGCCAGCCCGTCCACCCGGGGCATCCGGATGTCCATCAGCACCACGTCCGGGGCGTACGCGGTCACCGCCGCGGGCACCTCGGCGCCGTCGGCGGCCTCCCCCACCACGACCAAGTCGGGCAGGCCACCCAGGATCATCGACAGCCCGGCCCGGACCAGTGCGTCGTCGTCCACGATCAGCACCCGCACCGGCTGAGCGCCTGCGCCGGGCCCGATGTCGCCGCCCGGAAGGCCGGTCACGCCGGCCACGGCAGCCAGGCGGCCAGCCGGAAGTCGCCCGCGTCGTCCCGGCCGTACGCCAGCCGGCCGCCGGCCAGGCTCACCCGCTCGGCGATGCCGACCAGGCCGGTGCCGGCACCCGGAAGCGCACCGTCGCTGACGCCACCGACCGGCCACCGGTTGCGGATCTCCACCGTCAACCCGGCGCCCGGACCGCCGGCCAGGTGCACCGTCACCACCGCCCCGGCCGCGTGCTTGCGGGCGTTGGTCAGCCCCTCCTGCACGATCCGGTACGCGGCCCGACCCAACGCCGCCGGCACGTCGGCCGCGGCGTCCACGGTGTCGGTGACGTTCACCCGCACCCCGGCCGCCCGCGACTCGGCGATCAGGCCCGGCAGGTCACCCAGGGTGGGTTGCGGCGGCTCCGGAGCGTCGCCGTCGTGCTCGGCGCGCAGCACCCCGATCACCTCCCGCAGGTCCTGCAGGGCGGCGTGCGCGCTGCCCCGGATCACCCCGGCGGCCCGGGCGACCTCCTCGGCCGGCGCGTCGGGGCGGAACTCCAGCGCACCGGCGTGCAGGCTGAGCAGCGAGATCCGGTGGGCCAGCACGTCGTGCATCTCCCGGGCGATCCGGGTGCGTTCCAGCTGCCGGGCCTGCGCGACCCGCAACTGCTGCTCCGCCTCGGCCCGCTCGGCCCGCTCGCGCAACGACACGATCAACTGGCGGCGAGCCCGGACGAACATCCCCCAGGCCAGCACGCTCAGGCTGATCACCACGCCCCACGCCGTGTTGGCCCAGTACGGCAGGCTCGGATCCGGGCGCAGCCAACTGAAAACCAGGTTGGTGACGAGACCGACACCGGTCACCGCCACCGCGACGCTGGTGCGCCGATGCACCACCACGGTGAAGTACAGGATCAGCAGGGGCACGGCCGCGGCCATGGAGAAGAGGGTCAGCGGCACGGTGCCGACCACCAGGCCGAGCGGCCAGCGCCGGCGGAACCAGAGCAGCCCGCAGCAGACCAGCCCGAGCAGAGCATCGGCCGCGATCATCCAGTCGTGCGGCAACGCAGGCGACATCGCGGGGTCGGGCGAAGCGACGTCGGCGGTGACGACGAGCACCCAGACCAGGGAGACCAGGAACGCGAGGCCGTCCACGATCCAGTCGCGGGTGGTGCGGCGCGGGCCGCGTCGCCCGCCACCGGCCGGCACGACCAACACCCCCGGCAACAGCCAGGGGTGTTCGGGCACGACGACGCTGGTCACGCGCCCATGCTAGGCAGCGGTGGGCATCGGCAACCAGCTACCAAAGTCGAGACCTGCCGGTCGACCAAGGTCGCTGCGGGGACAGACCGGTGGCCGCAGCGGATAGCCGACCGGCACGGGCAGGCTCCGTCGCATGATCACCGTGGAGAACCTCACCAAGCGGTACGGGCCACACCCGGCCGTGGACGACATCTCGTTCCAGTGCCAGCCGGGGACCGTCACCGGCTTCCTCGGCCCCAACGGCGCCGGCAAGTCCACCACCATGCGGATGATCTGCGGGCTCACCGCACCCACCGCCGGTCGGGCCACCGTCGCCGGGCGACCGTACCGGGACCTGCCCAACCCGGGGCGGGAGGTCGGCGTGCTGCTGGACGCCTCCGCGCAGCACGCCGGGCGCACCGGGCGGGAGGCGCTCGCTCTCACCGCGTACACCATGGGCCTGGACCGGCGGGAGGTGGCCGCGAAGCTCGACCTGGTCGGGTTGAACGCGGTGGCCGCCAAGCGACGGATCCGGGCGTACTCCCTGGGCATGCGGCAGCGGCTCGGCCTGGCGCAGGCGCTGCTGGGCGACCCCCGGGTGCTGATCCTCGACGAGCCGGCCAACGGCCTGGACCCGGAGGGGATCTTCTGGATGCGCGGCCTGCTGCGCGACTTCGCCGACCGGGGCGGCACCGTGCTGCTCTCCTCCCACCTGCTGCGCGAGGTGGAGGCGGTCGCGGACCGGCTGGTGGTGATCGGGGGCGGCCGGATCGTGGCCCAGGGCGACAAGGCCGAGCTGCTGGCCGGCGGCGGCACGCTGGTGCGCGCCCGTGACGCGGCGGCGCTGAGCCGGGCGCTGGACACCGCCGGCCTGTCCGCCGTCGACGGCCCGGACGGTCTGCTCGTGCAGGCCGACGGCGAGGCAGTCGGCCAAGTGGCCGCGGACGCCAACGTCGCGCTGGCCGAGCTACGGCCCGCCGGAAGCGGCGGCCTGGAACAGCTCTTTCTCACCCTGACCGCCGGCGAATCCACCAGAGAGGCCGTCCGATGACCACCACCACCGCGCCCGCCGCCGGCGCCGTCGCGCCCCGGCAGCACACCCCGCTACGCCGCCCGTCGCTGCTGCGCCTCACCGTCGTGGAGCTGCGCAAGCTCGTCGACACCCGGGCCGGACTCTGGCTGCTGATCACCATCGGCCTGGTCGCCGCCGCCATCGTCACCCTCCAGCTGATCTACGCCGGGGACGCCGACCAGACCTTCGCCACCTTCTTCACCGCCTCCCTGCTGCCGGTGGGGTTCCTCCTGCCGGTGCTGGGCATCCTCTCCATCACCAGCGAGTGGTCCCAACGCACCGCGCTGAGCACGTACGCCCTGGTGCCTCGCCGGGAGCGGGTGGTGGCCGCGAAGCTGATCGCGGTGGTGCTGGCCGCGCTCGCCTCGGTGCTGGCCAGCCTCGCCGTCGCCGCCGCCGGGACGCTGCTGGCGGGAGCCACCGGCGGCGCCGGCGACTGGCGGATCGGGGGCGCGCAGGTCCTGCACGCGGTGGTCTTCCAGGTGGCCAACGTGCTGATGGGGGCGGGCTTCGGTCTGCTGCTGCTCAACCCGCCGCTGGCCATCGTCGGCTACCTGCTGCTGCCCACCGTCTGGACGGTGCTGGGCGGGCTGATCCGTTCGCTGCGCGGCCCGGCCGGCTGGCTGGACACCGGCCGCACCATGGAGCCGCTGTTCACCGACCACCTCACCGCCGGGCAGTGGGGACGGCTGGCCGTGTCGCTGCTGGTCTGGCTGGTCGTCCCGGTGGCCGCCGGCCTGTTCCGCACCCTGCGTCGCGAGGTGTCCTGACCATGGCCGCCCGCGACGGGTCGGGGCACGGCGCGCACACCGTGGTCAGCGGCGGCCTGGTGGAGCTGGCCGTGCTGTGGGGCGGCTTTCCGCTGCTGGGCGCCGGCGCCGGCTGGCTGCTCACCGCGACGGCGGGCTGGGTCGCCGAGCTGCCCTGGGCGCCGGTGCAGGAGCTGTTCGAGCTGCTGGACCGGCTACCCGAGCCGCAGGCCACCGCCGGAACGGTCTTGGTCGGGACGTTGGCCGGCCTCGTCGTGGCCGGGCTGGGCACCGCCGAACGGCTGGTCGTCACGGTGGACGCGGCGCGGGTCGAGCTCCGGCGTGGCGGCCGCGAGCAGGAGTTCGGGCGGGCCGAGGCCCGGGGCGTCTTCGCCGACGGCAAGGAGCTGGTGCTCCTCGACGCCGACGGTGCCGAACTGGTCCGGGAGTCGTCGGACCTGCCGGCCGACCGGCTGGCGGCGGCGTTCCGGTCGCACGGCTGGGCGTGGACCGACGGGGACCCGCACCGGGCGGCGTACCGGCTGTGGGTACCCGGGCTGCCCGGGTTGCCCGCCGGGGCGGACGCGCTGCTGCGCCCCCGGCAGCGGGCGGTGGAGAAGGACCGCCGCGACGACGCCCGGGAGCTGCGCCGGGAGCTGGGCCGGATCGGGGTGGTGGTGCGCGACGAGGCACGCCGGCAGTACTGGCGGCCCAGCGGGCGGGCACTCCCTCCGGGGTCGGAGGAGCCGACTTCGACCGAGCGGACACCGGACGGACGGTAGCGTCTGCCCCAGGAGAGAGCCCTGGGAGCGCGCGATGACCGAGCAGCAGCCGTACCGGGTGGTGTCCCGGCACCCCGGCTTCGAGCTGCGCCGGTATGCGGCCCACGTGGTGGCCGAGATGGAGGTCCAGGCGTCCTTCACCCGGGCTCCCATCGAGGCGTTCCGGCCGCTGGCCGCGTACATCGGGGGCGCCAACCGGGCCCGGCACCCGATCGGGACGACCGCGCCGGTGGCGCCGGAGCCGGCCGCGACGCAGAAGATCCCGATGACCGCCCCGGTGGTCCAGGAGGAGGGTGAGCGGCCCGGCGCCTACCTGGTGCAGTTCGTGATGCCCGCCGGCAGCACCGCCGCCACCCTGCCCGAGCCGGTGGATGCCCGGGTCCGCATCCGCGAGGTGCCCGCGATGCTCGCCGCAGCGATGCGGTTCACCGGGCGGTGGACGGAGAAGTCCTTCGGCCAGCGGGCGACCGCGCTGGGCCGGGCGGTCACCGCGACCGGGCTGCAACCCACCGGCGCCATCCGGTACGCCCGCTTCGACCCGCCGTGGAAGCCGTGGTTCCTGCGCCGCAACGAGGTCGTGCTGCCGGTCGTGGAGTAACCGGGCCAGAACGTGGACAGGCCCGCACCGGTCTCCCGGTACGGGCCCGCCCGTCGGCTGCGGTGCGGCTACTTCTTGTTGCCGGTGTTGGTGACCCGGAACGTGTAGTCCGCATCCAGGAAGGTCAGGTCGCCGGTCGGCAGGTTGGAGATCAGGACGGCGAAGTCGTCCTGGTTGCCGTTGGCGCACCTGGTCTTCAGGTTGCTGGCCGTGAACTGGTCGCCGGTGAACCGGTAGACCCAGTTACCGGCCCCGTCGGTGCTCTCCCCCGCCGAGGTGGTGCCCGGCGTGAGGTCGCAGTGGGCGACGACCTGGACGGTCCAGTTGTTGTCCTGGGTGCCGGTGGTGGCGAACCATTCACCGGCCGGCGAGCTGAGGGTGGCGGCGGCGCCGTTGACCCGGACGTCGTCGACGAACCAGCCGGTGTCCAGGTAGGCGGCGTCGGTGGAGTACCGGAACCGCACGTCGGTGGCGCCGGCCGGCAGCGCGGCGGTGAGGTGCACGTAGACCGGGTCGTCCACGAAGTACTCGCCACCGGAGGTGCCGGTCAGGCCGTTGCCCTCGGTGTTGTTGCCGTGCGGGTTCGTGTCGGTGGTGACGGTCTGCCCGGCGTCGTCGCGCAGCGGCACGGTGACCCACTCGCCGCCGACCAGGGCCTCGACGAACCCGTAGTCCCAGCCCTCCTCGATGAAGTGCCAGGTCCAGAAGTCCAGCGAAGTGACCGGCCCGGCGCTGTCGACGTTCAGGATGTTGTCGGACTGGCTCTCGTAGCCGGCGTACCAGTGGGTGGTGCCGGTGTGCGGCGCGATCGTCGTCTCGTCCTCGCCGTCGAAGGCAAGCGAAGCGGTCGGGCCGGGGTTGCGGAACCGCTCGACCGACATGCCGAACGGCACGGCGGTGGTGTCGGGGCGGTTCTTCAGCCGGGCCCACTTGGCCTCCGGGGTGGCGCCCTTGTAGCTGCCGCGACCAGCCCAGAACACGTCGTCGGCGATGTCGATCGTCCAGGACGTGTCGGCCGGGTCGCCGAAGTTGAAGGCCTTGATGTCGTAGATCGGCGAGTCCTCGTCGTCCAGGTAAACCGCCACCGACCAGTCCCGGAACAGCGTCTCGGCGCTGCGCAGGTTGGCGCCGGTCGTCGCGTTGAAGGTGTTGATGGCCTTCTGCACACCGACCATGCCGTCGGCCTGCTCCTCGAAGATGGTCTTGATGAGCAGGTCACCGGCCTTGCCGTCGTACTGCTTGTCGGGCGTGTAGGTGCCGTCGCCGTTGCCGCCGGCCTGCTCCCACAGGTACTGGAAGTAGGTGAACGCTGCGCCGTAGTTGGCCAGCGTGCCGCCCCAGCGCGTCAACGAGGTCTCCTCGTAGAAGACCTGGTGGTTGGTGAGGTGGGAGCCGCCGGCGTCCAGGCCGTTGAGGAAGATCGCGAAGTCCGCCAGCCCCTCGTCGACCCAGGAGAGCTCGCCCGGGTCGCTGTAGTTGTGCAGCAGGTGCTCCAACTCGTGGGCGACCGTGCCCTCGTACAGCTCGGGGCGGTCGTTGGCCGGGTTGGCGTCGCGCCACGGCGAGTCGTTGGGCCCGACCCGGTTGGCCCAGTCGAGGGCGTCGACCACGATGACGTTCATGCCGTTGGTCTCGATGAAGTCCGGGGCGAAGTAGCCGGCGGTGTACGAGGTGACCGCGCAGTCGTAGTACGCGTCGTCCTGGATGTTGTAGAGGAGCATGACCAGCGAGTCGCTGGCCGGCTCGTCTGGGTCGGCCGCGTCCATCGGCCCGAAGTGCTCCTCGTCCACGGCGACGATCTGGTCGGCGAGCTTGTCGCCGACGTAGTTGATCTGCGCCTGGGTGAGGGCGAACTGCGCGGCCGTGGCGGTCGCGCAGGGGGTGAACTCGTCGGCCGGGTTGTGGTCGAACTGCGGGTCGAGGCTGGCCACGCCGGCCGGCGCGGAGCCGTCCAGCGGGGTGCCGGCCGGGACGTAGATGTAGACCGGGGTGCCGTCGGGGGTGGTGTTGGCGTACACCCGGGTGAAGTCCTGGTTGTAAGTGCCGCCCGCCGCGCTGTCGTTGATCGGCAACGTGATGGTCTGCTCGCCGGGAAGATTCTCGTGATCGTTCGCCTGTGCCGGGGCCGAGACCGTGAAGGCGAGCGCCGTCACGCCCGCCACCACGGCCGCGATTCGGCTCGGTCGTCTCATTCGCACGCGGCTGCCTCCTGCCGGTGAGGCTGGGCGACTCAAGCCACCCAGTCATTCCTGTAACGTTTTCGATCCCTGCGACGCTGCATCGAAACCGCGCCTGACCAGCGGATACGTCCCCAGCAGACCACTTCGGACGGTGCTTGCGAAGCGGTCGCGGGTCACAGATGTGTCACGAACGTGAGTCATCCGGCGCCCCTGCGGCCTACCGGCCCCTCTACGCTGACCGGGTCGGCCCGACATTCGAGGAGGACGGCATGACCCGGTACGTCGCACTGCTGCGCGGGGTCAACGTGGGCAGCACCCGGATCGCGATGGCGGACCTGCGCCGGTTGGTCGAGGCGCTGGGGCACGACGACGTCCGCACGTACCTGCAGAGCGGCAACGTGGTCTTCGGCAGCACCGTGCGCGACGCCGAGAAGCTGGCCGGCGGGATCGAGCGGGCCATCGCCGACGAGTTGGGGCTGACCGTGCCGGTGCTGGTGCGCAGCGCCCGCGAGCTGGCCGCGGTCGCCGACGGCAGCCCGTACGCCGAACGGGAGAAAGACTCCGCCAGGCTGCTCGTGGCCTTCCTGCGCAGCGCGCCGACGAAGTCCGCGGTGGCCGGGCTGACCGTGCCCGGCGGCGAGAACGTCGCCTTCACGGTGACCGGCCGGGAGGTCCACCTGCACTACCCGGACGGCGGCTACGGGCGTTCGAAGTTCACCAACGCGTACCTGGAGAAGAAGCTCGGGGTAATGGCCACCACCCGGAACTGGAAGTCGGTCCAGGCCCTCGCTGAGCTGGCCGCCGGGTGAAGGTCGCCGCGCCACGGCGGCGGCACGGCCCGCACACCTGGAGCGGATAGGCTGATCCGGTCGTCTGACCGGCTACAGCAGACCACGCTGCGCCGCGTGCACTCCCAGTTGGAATCGACTGCGCGCGTCCAAACGCTCCATCAGGGAAGCGGTGACCCGCCGTACCGTCCGCAGTGACAGGCCGAGCTTGCGGGCCGCCACCTCGTCCGTGTGACCGGCGGCAAGGATCTGCAGTAGTTCCCGGGCGAAAGGCTCGAACCCGTCCGTGTCCAGCAGTGGCGGGGCACCCAGAGGACTGGCCGTACGCCATACCTGCTCGAAGAGCGCGTAGATGGCAGCGACGACGCCGGCGTGCACCACCTCGACCGCACCCCGGCTGGATTCTGCCGGGTCGAGTGGCAGCAGCGCGACCTGCCGATCCACCACGACCATCAGCATCGGCAGGGCCGGTGTCGTCCGAACCTGGCCGCCGAGGCCGGAGAGCCAGCGGGCGTAGGCCACCACGTTCGGATCGTTGCGGTAGCTGTCCTGATACACGCACTTGATGACGACGCCGCGTTCGAGGGCGAGCTGGTTGAGGGGTTTACTCGACTCCTTGGCATCGGGAGCCTGCGCGCTGCCCGGATTGAACGACAGGCACTCCGTGGTGGCCTTCGCCGCAAGCTCCTCCAGGCGGGCCCGGACGGCATCGACGTCCTCGTAACGCCGGACGCCTTCCTCTGGGCGGGCGGCCGACTGCTCCGCGGCGATCGACCTGATCGCCGCTCGGGTGGCTTCGATCTGACGCTGCCGGTGCAGAACGTCCGCCTCGGCCTGCTGGAGGAGCGCCGCGAGGCCGACATCCGGCGAGACCGCACGCAGGTTTCCGGGCTGAGCCGAGGACGGCCGCAGCAGGGCGAGGTCGGCCAGTTCGTCGAGCGCGGCGCGGACGGCACCCTCGTCAATCTTCAAATGCTCCGCCAGCCCGGCGACGCCGAGGTGCGGCAGAGTCAGCATGGCGCGGTATGTCCGCTCCGCGGACTCCGTCAAGCCCAGCATTTCAAGCATGCTCCACCTTTCGGGCCTTCGGGTCAGGTAAGTATCAGGAAGCCGCACAGCCGGCGCAAGGCCCGCGAAGCGGATCGGCCCGGCCTCTGGCATGAAGGTGCCACGCAGCTTGGCGCCACTGCCGAAGTAGTGACACGCCGCACGCCTGACCGGCAAGCTTCTTTCATCGGAATCACGAGCCCGAGTAATGCGGGAAGCGGATTTTCGCGACATTCCAAGGAAATGCTTCAGCAGGAGGAGTCCGCCATGAAGGCACCGTTTCGTCTGACCGTCACCGCCCTTGCGATAGGGGCCTTCCTGCTCGGTCCGAGCCTGCTCGATGAGGGCGCCGACGGCACCGGGACGCCCGGCTCCCGCGCCGTCGTGGCCGGCGGATTCGAATGGGCAGTCGCGCCGGACGGCGTCGGCGGCGGTGTCGTCGACGGCGGCTTCGAATGGGCCTGAGATGTACATGGTGGCCTTCACCGTGGAAATCGGCGAAATTCCGCCGATCGGCGAGGCGGTCCTACTCGATGCGATATGGGCTCACATTCGTCCGGAAGACCGGGTGGAACACATTCGCATAAGGGCAGGGCCCAGCCAGCTTTCGGTGGCGCTTTTCCTCCTCGCACGAGACCAGCGACACGCTGATGAATCGGCCGACGACATCCGACAACGCATCGGAAACCTTCCCGCACTTCGTCATTGAGATCGAGAGAAAGGCCATCAACGCCATGAACGTAACGGGGGCAAGAGCTCCTCACCCCAGCCGTCGGATCGCCGTGGGCATGATCGGCGCCGCCGTGGTGTTCGCCAGCGGTTTCGCCGTGACACCCCACGCCTCGGCGAGCACACTGCGCGACTCCATCGTCTCAGTTGCACAACGCGAGCTGAACGACGACAGCCGTAACTACGAGTACCGGGGCAGTGACAACTGCACCTACTACAGCGGCCAGATGACAGGCTGGCCCGTCTGCAACTCGTCGGGCTGGCGCGGCGGCTCGCAGAACGGCGACGACACGTACGCGTGGTGCGCCAACTTCGCCAAGTACATTTGGAAGCAGGCGGGAGTGACGGACCTCGGCGGTCTGAATACCTGGGCGCGATCATTCCGGGAGTACGGCCTCGACAACACGACCTATCATTCCCGCAGCAGCGGCTACACCCCCCAGCCGGGCGACGCGATCGTCTTCGACTGGCAGCAGAACGGTGTGATCGACCACGTGGGCATCGTGACGAGGGCATCCGATGGTCGGGTCTACACGATCGAGGGCAACGCCAGCGACCGCGTCTCCGCTAACGACTACAGCACGTCCAATGTGGACATCGTCGGATACTCGTCGCCGGTGGGCGCGAACGCCGAGGAGGACACCGCCGGCGCCAGCACGACGACGGGTGACCTCGGCCTGGTACGCACCGATGACGGAATCCTCGCTCAATACCGCCTCGGTACGGACGGCTGGATCTACGGGTCCAACCAGCCCAGGGTGGGCGCGGGCTACGGCCCATGGCAGCGAATCGGCAACCGGGGCGCCTTCACCGGCAATCCGGCCGCCATCGTCGCCGGCAACGAGACGATCGCGGTCTACGCCCGGGGCGTCGACGACAAGATCTACGGCGTGGGCCAGCCCTCGCCCGGCGCCGCCTTCGGCGGATGGGGCACGATCGGGACGGGCCAGCCCAGCTTCGCCAGCGACCCGACCGCGATCATGACGTCCGACGGCGAGATCGCGATCTACGCCACCGGCAGCGACGGCTACGTCTGGGGAACGGCGCAGAGCAGCCCCGGCAGCACCTTCGGCGCCTGGGGGAAGATCGGTACCGGCGGTGCCGGGGTGGCCTCGGAACCGCACGTCCTCATCGGCGCCAACGACACCATTGTCATCTATGCACGCGGCACCGACGGCAAAATCCACGGTGTCGGCCAGCCGTCACCTGGAGCGGCCTTCGGCGGTTGGGGGACTATCGGCAGCGGACAGCCCGCTGACGGCTTCAAGACCGCTCCCAGCGCGGTCGTGACCCCGGCCGGCACCGTCGCCGTCTACGCGACAGGTGTCGATGGCTACCTCTGGGGAGCCGCTCAAAGCAGCGCCGGTAGTGCCTTCGGCACCTGGATGAAGATCGGCACGGGAGGCGCCGGTGTAGCGTCTCGCCCGCAGCCGCTCATCGCCGCCAACGGCACGATCGTCATCTACGCCCGCGCCACCGACAACAAGATTCGCGGTGTCGGCCAGCCGTCGAAGGGCGCCGCCTTCGGCAGTTGGGTCACGATCGGCACCGGCCAGCCGAACTTCGTCGGCGACCCGACGGCGATCGTTGCGGAGTCGGGCGCGATCGTGATGTACGGCAAGGGAACCGACAACTGGATCTGGGGCGTCGGACAGAGCAGCGCCGGTGGCACCTTCGGAAACTGGTTCCACATCGGGAGCTGACCTGACTGCAACGACGGGCCGCGGGCGAGCGCTCGCGGCCCGTCGTTCTGCCGGTCAGAAAGCGATATGCCGGTGTCGTACTCGGGCACGAGCACCCGGCTGCGGGGGGACGCCGCGCGCACGGCGGCGATCAACTGGTCGAGGCGCGTGCGGTCGCTGGGCGCGACGGTGGGCGGATTGCGCAGCGCGGTCTCGAAGTTGTCGAAGTGCACCGGCACCACGACCTTTGGGTGGTCCAGCGCCGCCATCAGCCGGGGCACGTAGTCGGCGGTGGCGGTGCTGCTGTTCAGCGCCGCCATGGCCACGTCCGGTGCGAGCCCCGGCCAGGTTCCGGTCGACGAAGTCGCTGGCTCCCATGAAGAACACCGACCGGCCACCGACGACCCCTACCAGGTAGTTGAGGGTGTCACCCTCGGGCAGGTCGCCGATCGTCCTTGGCTTCGCCGGCTGGCTCACCCGCGGCCCGCTGTTTCGCCCGAGGTTGGCCAAAGCAGCCTCGGTCGGCTCGCGCGCCAGGGACTGTGGATCCATGCGCGCGATCCAGGTGGACAGCTACGGCGGGCCGGAGGTGCTCCGCCTCGTCGATCTCCCGCGACCGGAGCCCATCCCGACCGAGGTGCTGGTGCGGATCGTCGCGGCCGGGGTCAACCCGATCGACGGCAAGACCCGCGCCGGCGGCGGGTTCGCCCCGGTCGTCGGACCGCCGCCGTTCGTCCCCGGCTGGGACCTGTCCGGGGTGGTGGCCGAGACGGGGTACGGGGTGGTCCGCTTCCGCCCCGGTGACGAGGTCTACGGCATGCCGTTCTTCCCCCGACGCGCCGGGACGTACGCCGAGTACATCAGCGTGCCGGCCCGGCAACTCGCCCGGAAGCCGAGCAGCGTCGGGCACGTCGAGGCGGCCGCGCTGCCGCTGGTCGGGCTCACCGCCTGGCAGATCGTCGAGGCCGCCGAACTGCGGCCCGGCCAGCGGGTGCTGGTGCACGCGGCGGCCGGCGGCGTCGGGCACCTCATCGTGCAGATCGCCAAGAATCGGGGAGCGTACGTGATCGGCACCGCCCGCGCCCAGCGGCACGCGTTCCTGCGCGAGCTGGGCGCGGACGAGACGGTGGACTACACCGCCGCCCGGTTCGAGGACGTGGTCGACACCGTCGACGTGGTGATCGACCTGGTCGGCGGCGAGACGCGGTTGCGGTCGCTGGACGTGCTGGGGCGCGGTGGACTGCTGGTGCCGGTGCCGCGCGGCGGGCCGGACCCGGCCGGGCCGGCCGCCGAGCGGGGCATCCGGGTGCTGCCGATCATCGTCGAGCCGGACCATGTCGGGCTGGCCGAGCTGGCCGCCCTCGTGAATTCCCGCGGCCTGCGGGTGAGCGTCACCGCGACCCGGCCGCTGGCCGAGGCCGCCGAGGCGCACCGGGCCATGGAGGCGGGCGGCGGCGTCGGCAAGACGGTCCTGATCGTGGACGAGGAGCTGGCCGGCTGATCCGCGGGCGGCGGCGGCACCGCGTGCCGCCGCCGTCCACCGGCCCGGTCAGAAGTGGTATGCGGTGTCGTACTCGGGCACCAGCACCCGGCTGCGCGGGGAGATCCGGCGCACCGCCGCGACCATCTCGTCCAGCCGCTTGCGGTCGTTTGGGGCGACGGGCGGCGGGTTCCGCAACGGCGTCTCGAAGTTGTCCCAGTGCACCGGCACCACGACCTTCGGGTACTCCAGGCCCTCCAGCAGCCGGGGCAGGTAGTCGGCGGTGGTGCTGGCGTTCTGCATCGCCACCATGGCGACGTCCGGGGCCAGGCCGGTCAGGTTCCGCTCGGCGACGTCGCTGGCGCCGGTGAAGTAGACCGACGGGCCGCCGGCGATGCGCAGCAGATAGGCCAGCGTGTCCCCCTCCGGCAGGTCGGCGATGGTGGCCGGCTTCGGCGGCTGGCTCACCCGCACCCCGGGGAAGGCCATCGAGTAGGCGGCGTTGCGGCTGTGCAGCGACCCGACCACCTCGACGGTGTGGTCTCCGAAGTCCAGCACCTCTCCGCCCTTCACCGCGCTGAGCTGGGTCGAGGGCACCCCGCAGGCCAACCCCAGGTGGTACGCG
The DNA here is from genome assembly GCF_042650685.1 of Micromonospora sp. GCM10011542. Classification (NCBI taxonomy): domain Bacteria; kingdom Bacillati; phylum Actinomycetota; class Actinomycetes; order Micromonosporales; family Micromonosporaceae; genus Micromonospora; species Micromonospora sp. GCM10011542. The sequence goes on along the minus strand of NZ_JBHSBO010000036.1, from coordinate 33,521 downwards.
GTCAGCGTGCCGAACGCCTGGGCGCCGGTACGGCCGGCGACGTACGGCACGTCCATGTAGTGGTCCCAGTGGGTGTGCGTGATCAGCACGGTGCTGGCCCGGTCGACGTGCGCGTCGACCACGTCGGTGCGTACGGTCAGCGGGGTGGCCGGCTTGAACGCGCCGGTGAACAGCCCGGTGTCGATGCGGCTGAGGAACGGGTCGACCAGGACGGTCCGCTCGGCGATGTCGATGCGCCAGCCGGCGGTGCCCCACCAGCGGAAGCTGACCGCGCCGCTGCGGCGCGGCGGGGCGGCCTGGGCCGGGCTGGCGGAGGTGGCGGCGAGGCCGCCGGCGGAGACCAGGGCGGTGGTGGCTGCGGCGTCGCGCAGGAAGCGACGTCGGTCGAGACTGGGCATGCGGATCTGCTCCCCGTGGGTCGGGCGATCGGTCGGCACGAGCCAACCAGCGCATCGGGGTCGCGGTCCAAGATGAACGGCCGCCAGCTCCGATACCGATGCTCATATCGGGCCTGCTCTTCGCCGGTGGAACGGCCGACGGGGTGCGGAAAATTCAGTTCCCGCGCAGGGCGTCGACGGCCGTACGGGCGGCCTCGCCCATGGCCAGGTCCACGTCGATCCGACGGGTGCTGAGCAGGTCGGTGCGGGCGAAGACGGCGATCGCGTACCGGCCGCCGTCGGGGTACTCGGCGAGCCCGGCCTCCAGGTGCAACCCGGGCAGCGTGCCGGTCTTACCGGACACCCGCACGCCGGGCGGGAAACCGGCGGCCAGGCGGGTCCAGAAGATCTGCCGGGCCATCCAGTCCCGGACCATCGCGCAGGCCGGCGCCGGCCCCGCCTCGTCCCGCCAGATCAGCGTGAGCAGCCGGGTGATCTCCCGGGCGGTGCTCGACGTGGTGCGCGCCGGGTCGAAGACCCGCATGGCCAGGACCCGCTCGGCGGGCAGGGCGGGGAAGATCCGGGCGAACTCCGCCTCGGTCCGCGCGCCCACGTCGGCGAGCATCACCTCGACCAGGTGCCGCGGGCCGCCGAGAATGCGGGTACGGGTCAGCCCCAGCTCGGCGGCGAGCATCGGCAGCAGGTCCGGGCCGACCCGGCGCAGCAGCAGGTCGGCGGCGGTGTTGTCGCTGACCGACATGGCGAAGTAGGCCAGGTCGCGCAGCGACACCTCGGCGTCGTCGGCGCAACCGGCCAGCCCCCACCCGCCGAGCCGGTCGGCGGCGGTGACCAGGATCCGCTCGGCCGGGTCCAGCTGGCCCGCGACGACCTGCCGGGCGAACTCCAGCACCAGCAGGATCTTGAAGATCGAGGCGATGACCACCTGCTCGTCCGCCCGCAGGCCGACCTCCCCGCCGCCGCTCTCCGGGCCGTCGGCGGCGTCGAGGTCGACGACGTGCAGGCTGGCGCTCACTCCGGCGGCGGCGAAGATGGCCTCGATGCGCTCCCCCACGTCCACCCCGGCACGGTATCCAGGGCGGTGCTGGCGCTGGCGTAGGGTCCGGCCGTGGACCTGCTCCGGCACCTGCGGCACTTCGTGGTGGTCGCCCATGAGCTGCACTTCGGGCGGGCCGCCGAGCTGCTGGGCATGGCCCAACCGCCGCTGAGCCAGTCGATCCAGCGGCTGGAGCGGGAGCTGGCGGTGGAGCTGTTCGACCGGTCCCGCCGCCAGGTGCGGCTCACCACCGCCGGGCAGCTGCTGCTCGGCGAGGCGGAGGAGCTGCTGGCCGGCGAGGGCCGGCTGCGCAACCTGATGGGGCAGGTCCGGGCGGGCGCGCTGGGCGTACTGCGGGCCGGGGTGCCGCCGGAGACGCCGGCGGTGACGCTGCGCGCGCTGCTGGACGCGCTCACCGCCCGCGCCCCGGGCCTGGACGTGGAGCTGCACGAGCTGACCAGCGGCGAACAGGTGCGGATGCTCACCGAGCGGAGCCTGGACGTGGGCCTGGTGCACCATCCGGTGCCGGCCGAGGGTCTGCGCTTCGGCGCCCCGGTGGACGTACCGCTGGGGGTGCTGCTGCCCCGCGCCTCGCCGCTGGCCCGGAAGAGGGAGGTGACGCTCGCCGCGCTGGCCGGCCTGGACCTGGTCACCGCGCCCCGGGCCACCGCGCCGGGCTGGCACGACCACCTGCTGGCGGAGTGCCGGCGGCACGGCTACCGGCCGGCCCGGGTCCGCCCGGCGCGCAATCCGGAGTTCCTGTTCGGCCTGGTGCTCGCCGGTGGCGCGGTGGCCGTGGAGCCGGCGGCGGTGGCCCGGCGCGAACCGCGCATCGCCTGGCGGCCGATCGCCGGCGTACCCCTGGTCAAGCAGACCTCGGCGGCCTGGCTGCAGCGCTCGGCGCACCCCGCGGCGCCGATGTTCGGCCAGCTCGCCGCCGAGGTGCTGGCCGGCCCTGAGCCGGCGCCGCCCGGGGCGGCTACGCCGGCGTCGGTCCCGGCGGCGCGCGCCTGGCCGGTGCTGTTCGACTCGGCGGGCTGAGCGTCGCGGGGATCACGTCGCCGCGGGACGTACCTGCAATGCGGCAATATGGCGGTGTTACTCGGGGAAGTTGCCGTGGGCTTGACCTTCAGGCAGAGGTGGGCGTCGGTTGTCTCGGCCGTCCCGCCTTGATCGGGCTGGGCTGCGTGACCGTCGACGGAAGGTGTCTCGCTGTGCCCCGTGAACGGCTCAGCGCCCTCGCCGCCCTGCCCGACGCGGTGATCGATCCGCTGCTGTGGCGGCTCGCTCTGGATGTCGGTGCCGCCGGCTAGCCCAACGAACGCGGCGACTGCCGCAACCTGCATTGCGATTTCGGTTCTGTGAGGTGGCCAGACTTGGAGGTCTCGCCCGTGGTTGCGCGCAGCGCAGGCGGACTGCGAGCGACAGGATCGGACTATTCGACAGTCCAGCGGGCTGGTGTCAGAGCGCTGGGACCGATTCCTGCGAAATAGGTTGACTCGACGGGTGGTCCCGGGGAGTACTGGATGCACGTTCCGCACCGCCGGCCGGCGCGCTCGGCCAGACAGAGTCGGGCAGGCACCGCCAGAGTCGGGGTGTCTGCTCTTGTTCGCGCCGACGGTGACGGAGCGTCGAGAGAAGGAGGCCCCCGCATGAAGGATCGCTCGTCGGCGAGTTGAGCCGCCGCATCACCATGGCGCTTGTTGAGCGCTGCCGGTGGGCAGAGTCTTGACCCTGTGGTTCGGCTTGCCGTCCGCCCCCGTGTCCGCCTGTTGACCGCAGCCTGCTGTGCCGGTTGCGGCGACGCCTGCTGCCTGCCCTCTGCGCGAGGTCTGGCTTGTTCGTTGACTCGACCACGGTGGCGTCTATCGGCCTCCGTCCTTGCACAAGGTGTTCCGCCCTGCCGGGCGTCACCTGGCAGGGTCGCGCCTGCCCAGGCCCTGATCGGAGGGGGCAGGCGTGATCCGGACGGCACCCCACGTCAGCGCACCTTACTCAGATCAACTGGAGTACGAAGTGATCTCAATCCATTCCAATCCGACGATGGCGACTGCCAGCTCGGTCCACCCCCGTACGACGACGCGGGTCCGGGCTGGGCACGTGCTGGCTCACCGCGGAAGGTGGGCCGTTGGCAACACCTGAACAGCCATTCCACGGCGTCCCCGCCGATCAGCGGTCGAGGCGGGAGCGGCTGGAGCACCGCATCCAGGTGCTGATCATGTTGTTGGTCGGCGGCGCGGCCGGCGCGGCCTCCTTCCGGCACGTGCATGACGTCGCGGCGGCACACGGCCAGCCGGGCTGGCTCGCCTGGGCCGACGCGGTCGTGCTGGAGTTGGCGTCGATCGCCGCCGGTCTGGAACTGCGCCGCAACCGGCGGGTCGGCAAGAGCGTCGCCTTCCCGGCGACCGTCCTGACAGTGGCGGTGTTCCTGTCCCTCGCCGCTCAGGTGGTAGAGGCCGAAGCGTCGGCGATCGGCTGGATCGCCGCCGCGCTGCCGGCGCTCGGCTTCCTGACGATGGTGAAGATCGCCCTGGGCCGCGCCGATTCCGCACCACCCGAGCGCACCGCCCGGCCCACGCGGGCCGAGCCAGGACCGCCGTTGATCGTGGATGCCGCGGTCCCGGACACCCGCGAGGCGGTCCCCGCACCGCCACTGCCGGTTCCGACAACCACCACCCCGGTCCGGGACCGCACCGCCGCGGCCCCCGCCCCGGCGGACCAGGACCCGGCGGACCAGGACCCGGCGGACCAGGACCCGGCGGACCAGGACCCGGCGGTCCCGGACCGGCGGGTCGACGACCCGCCGGTCCGGGACCGAGGTCCGCAGATCGCCGCGCTGCTCGCGGCCGCCCGGACCGCCGTCGGCACCCTGGACGCCCACGGGACACCGCTGTCCCGCAAGGCCCTCGTCCGACAGCTGCGCGCGGACGGGCACCACTTGTCCAACGCCACCGCCTCCACCCTCGTGCGCGTCCTGCGCGCCGAGAGCACCCCACCCGCGGCGGACCTGTCACATCGGCAAGCCGGCGTGACAGGTCCACAACCGGCCACCTGTGTCAAACCCGAGCCGTCGCGGCCAGCACGCGCGCCTGACAGCAAGCCTGCCTCCTGACAGAACCTGACCCGACCTGACCCGACCTGACCCGATCTGGCAGAGCGAACACCGTCCCGCCTCCGCGGCAGGGCGAGCAGTGTGCGCCTCACCCTGCGTACCCGCATTCCGAACCTCAAGGAGCAAGACGCATGCTGACCCAGCTCAGCGACTCCCACCCGCGCCAACACGGCCGTCACCGAACCGGCACGCACACCGATGCACACCACCGTTTCGACTCGGCCGCTGTGGCTGACCGTGTCGGCGTCGGTGTCGGTCCCCGTTTCACCGTCCGCCTTGACACCGACCCCCGCACCGACCCCCCGCTACCACGAACAGCCCAGCTCAGAACCCCTTTCAGGAGTTCGGTGCGGATCCAGACACACCCTCATGTGTGGGGTGTCCCCCCAGGGGCCACCCATGCGTAAACCGCTACCGGCTGCGGACCCGCTGCTGCGTCTACAGGCCAGCATCACCGCCCGCGACGACCGGCTCCTCGGCTGGCTCTACGACCACGGAGTGCTCACCACAGACCAGATCGCCGCCGCTCTGTTCCCGTCCCTGGACTTCGCCCAACGCCGACTACTCCGCCTCACCGTCCTGCGCGCGACAGACCGGTTCCGACCCAACCGGGCCTACGGCGGCTCCTACCCGTACCACTACGTCCTGGACCAACTCGGCTACAACCACGTCCGGGCCCAACGCGGCCTCGGACCACCGCGCCGGGACCAGGCCCGCCGCCGCAAGCAGTCCCTCACCGGCCGACCGGACCTGCCGCACCTGCTCGGCGGCAACCAGGTCTTCATCGACCTCGCCGCCCACGCCCGCACCCACCCCGACACGGCTCTGGACCGGTGGCAGCCGGCATCGGCCTTCCACGGTCCCGGGGTGTTCTACCGCAAGGGCAGCAACCCGCAGATGATGGTCCACGGACCGTCCGGACTGCCCCGCCCGGACGGCGCCGGGGTGTGGACCGAGCAGGGACGGTCCGTGCCGTTCTTCCTCGAGTACGACACCGGCCGCGAACGCCTCGACATCCTCACCGAGAAAGTCGCCAAGTACGCACGGCTCTACTCGATGAGCACCTGGACGTGGCCAGTGCTGTTCCACCTGCCCTCGGCCCGCCGCGAGGCGAACTTGCACCACCGCCTGGCCGGCATCGGTTCTGACATGGTCATCGCCACCACTACCACCGAACTGCGCCTCGCACTCGGCGCCAGCCCCGCTGAGCAGGTCTGGCAGCTGACCGGCCACCGCGCCGGCCGCTACCGGCTGGTCGACCTGCCATACACCGACACCCACCACGACGACGAGTTCCCGACCCACACCGCGTCCCGCTGAGCGAGCGCGCAGCCTGATGGACCCACACCAGGTGGTGCGTGCGGCGCCGGCTCGGGGCGCACGTCGGCGGCGGGGTGGCCGAACATCGGCGCGGCGGGGTGCGCGGACCGCTGCGGCCAGGCCGCCGACGTGCGCCCAGCAGCAGCTGTCCGGCCGGTGGTGAGCCGCACCTGGCGGCGGGGCAGGTGGAACAGCTGCACCGCCAGCTCGCGTTGCGTGCGCCCGGGCCGGCCACGTCGGCGTCGGTCCCGACGAGGCGCGCCTACCCGGGCGGGAGCACGGCTCGCCGGGCTGAGCGTCGCGGGGATCACGTCGCTTCGGCCGGTGAGTCGCGCTCCCGCCCGGGTATGGATGACGGGTGGCACGGGACGCGGGCCGCGTGGAAGCGCTACCGCGCCCGGACGCCTGCAGACGAAACGAAGGAGCCGCAGTGGCGAACACGATTCCCGACATCAGCCTGAACGACGGCAACACCATTCCGCAGCTCGGCTTCGGGGTGTTCCAGATCGAGCCGAAGGACACCGTGGCGGCGGTGACCAGAGCGCTGGAGGTGGGCTACCGGCACATCGACACCGCCGAGATGTACGGCAACGAGGCCGAGGTGGGCCAGGCGGTACGCACCTCCGGGCTGGACCGCGGCGAGGTCTTCGTGACCAGCAAGCTGAACAACAGCTTCCACCGCCCGGACGACGCCCGCAAGGCGTTCGACTCGACGCTGGACGCCCTGAAGATGGACTACATCGACCTGTTCCTGATCCACTGGCCGCTGCCGACCCTCTACGACGGCGACTACGTCTCGACGTGGAAGGTGCTGGAGGAGTTCCAGCGCGACGGCCGGGCCCGCTCGATCGGGGTGTCGAACTTCCAGGTGTCACACCTGGAGCGACTGGCCGCCGAGGCCGACGTGGTGCCGGCGGTGAACCAGATCGAGGTGCACCCGTACTTCGGCAACGAGGAGGTGCGCGCGTACGGGCGCGCGCACAACATCCTCACCGAGGCGTGGTCGCCGATCGCGCAGGGCAAGGTGCTGGACGATCCGACGATCACGGACATCGCCGAGCAGCTCGGCCGCACCCCGGCGCAGGTGGTGCTGCGCTGGCACGTGCAGCGCGGCGACATCGTCTTCCCGAAGTCGACCACGCCGGCGCGGATCGAGGAGAACACCCGCATCTTCGACTTCGAGCTGGACGACACCGCGATGGAGCGGATCACCGGCCTGGACAAGGGCGAGGCCGGCCGCCAAGGCCCCAACCCGGACACCTTCGACTACCTGCCGGCGTAACGCGTCGGCCGGCGGCGGCGCACACTGAAGGGGGCCCGAGCGGGCCCCCTTCTCGCGTGAAAGGACCGCGCCCCCGCGATGTCGCTCCGCCGTACCTGCCTGGCTCTGCTGTCGTTGCTTCTGCTCGGGCCGGCGGCCTGCGCCCCGAGTCAGGCCGCCGAGGCGCCCCGCTGGTCCGCGCCGGCGGTGGCGGCGTCACCGACCCCGCCGAAACCGCGCCCGGCGCCGACCTCCACGGCCGAGGTACGCACCCGGGTGACCGCGGCGATGCTGAACCTGGACGCGACGTTCCACCCGGAGACGGCGCAGTACACCGACGAGAACACCGATGCGTGGAAGCTGATCTCGCTGTGCAGGGCCAGCCTGCCGTCGGACATCAAGCGCACCGCCTACCGGGAGCGGAGCTGGGACGGCGAGACGGTGTGGATCCGGCAGTACGTGGTCGGCTACCTGAAGGTGCCCGGCCGCAAGCTCGCCGACGAGCTGCGCTCGGTCCTCGCGACGTGCAAGCAGTACGAGGTGCCGAGCGACGGGCGCACCTCGACGATCGTGCGGCCCTCGCCCCCACCCGTGCCGAACGGCCCGGACGTCATCACCTTTTGCGAGCGGCTCAAGGGGAAGTCGACCCGGCACCAGTGCACGCTCATCCTCGTTCGCGGCAACTTCGTCATGGAGGTGGACGCCTCGGCGGACAACGGCGACCTGGCGGCCGGCAGCGCACTGATCGCGAAGATCGCCCCGCGCGCGATGGCCGCTCTGGAGAAGATCGCCTGAACGCCGCCGTGGGGCGACACTGCTGCCGCCCCACGGATGGGCGATCAGGAATCGACGCGCTCGGCGAGCCGGCGGAACACCGCCTGGGTGGGCGAGCCAGGCTCGGGAACGTAGACGATCACACGCTGGTCGGTCTCCGGCACGTGCAGCACCCGGCACTCGAACTCCAACGACCCCAGCTCGGGGTGCGACACCCGCTTGACGATGGGGCGGCGCTCCTCGACGTCGTGTTCGGCCCAGAGCCGGGCGAAGCGGGGTGAGGTGCCGAGCAGCTCGGTGACCAGCTCGCGCAGGGCCGGGTCGGCCGGGTAGCGGCCGTAGGCGGCCCGCAGGTCCGCCACCGAGCTGCGCACGAAGCGGACGGTGTCGGCGTCGGTCCAGTGGCTGTCCACCACCGGTTGGCGGAAGATCCAGCGAATCATGTTGCGGTCCGCGTCCGGCACCGCCGCGAGGTCACCCACGAAGTAGGTGGCCAGCCGGTTCCAGGCCAGCACCTGGTACGTGGCGTCGACCAGGTACGCCGGGGTCTCGGTCATCGCGTCGATCAGGTGCCGCAGCCCGGGGCCGACCTCCCGGCTGGGCCCGCCGGTCGGCGGCGGGTTCTGCCCGGCGATGCGGAACAGGTACTCCCGCTCGTCCCGGCTGAGCAGCAGGGCGCGGGCCAGCGCGGCGAGCACCTGCCGCGACGGGTGCGGGCCGCGGCCCTGCTCCAGCCGGATGTAGTAGTCGATCGACATCCCGGCGAGCTGGGCCACCTCCTGCCGGCGCAGGCCGGGCGTGCGCCGGCGTACCCCGTCGGGCAGCCCCGCCTCGGCAGGACGCAGGCGGGCGCGGCGCGCGCGCAGGAACGCCGCCAGTTCGTCACGGCGCAGGCCGCTGCTGGTCATGCCTTCCAGCATGCCCCGGGCCCGGCGGGCGTGGGTGGTACCGGCGGTCCCAGCCTCGGCCGGTCCCTCCCCGCGGCAACCCGGCGCGGGCAGGCTCGACCGCATGACGAACATGATCGCCCTAGTCACCGGAGCCAACAAGGGAATCGGGCTGGCCACCGCCCGGCAGCTCGGCACGCTCCAGATGACGGTGCTGGTCGGCGCGCGGGACGCCGAGCGGGGCCGGACGGCCGAGCGGGCGCTGCGCGCCGAGGGCCTGGACGCCACTTTCCTGCCGCTGGACGTCACCGACGCGGAATCGGTGACGGCCGCCGCCGAATGGGTCGAGAAAAAGCACGGCCGGCTGGACGTGCTGGTCAACAACGCCGGCATTGTGCTCGGCGACGGCGAGCGGGCGCTGCCCAGCGAGACCACGCTGGCGACGCTGCGCCGGGTGTACGAGACGAACGTGTTCGGGCCCGTGGCGGTGACCAACGCGCTGCTGCCGCTGCTGCTCCGCGCACCGGCGGCGCGGATCGTGAACGTCTCCAGCGAGGTCGGCTCGATCGGGGTGATGACCGACCCGGCCGGCGCGCTGTTCGCGCTGACCTCGGTGCCGTACCCGTCGTCGAAGGCGGCGCTGAACATGGTCACCGCGATGTACGCCAAGGAGCTGCGGGACACCCCGATCAAGGTGAACGCGGCGAACCCCGGCTACTGCGCGACGGACCTGAACGGCAACAGCGGCTTCCGGACTCCGGAGCAGGGCGCCGAGGTGAGCGTGCACCTGGCCACGCTGCCGGCGCACGGACCGTCCGGGCTGCTGTGGGGCTTTCAGATGGACGCCGGTGGCGGGTACGGGGTGCTGCCCTGGTGAACGCTTGACCTGGAGTGCACTCCAGCCGGCAGGGTGGTCGGTGGGCGCCCACCGGTAGGGCGCACGGAAGGAGATCTGATGCGGTACCGCACGATCGGGGCCGACCCGGCGACCCAGCGCGAGGTGAGCGTGCTGAGCCTCGGCGCGATGCTGTTCGGCAGCGCCACCGACGAGGCCACCTCGTACGCGATCCTGGACCGGTACGTCGAGGCCGGCGGCACCTTCATCGACACCTCGGACAACTACGCGTTCTGGGTGGACGGCGGGCAGGGCGGGCAGAGCGAGGAGCTGCTGGGCCGGTGGCGGCGCAGCCGGGGCGTGGGCGACGAGATCGTCATCGCCACCAAGCTGGGCGCCCGCCCGCTGGCCCCGGGCACCAGCTACCTGGACAACGCCGAGGGCCTGTCGGCGAAGGTGATCCGCGAGTCGGCCGAGCGCAGCCGGGAGCGGCTCGGCGTGCAGCGGCTGGACCTGCTCTACGCCCACATCGAGGACCGCACGGTACCCCTGGCCGAGACCGTGGAGGGCTTCGCCGAGCTGGTCGCCGAGGGCACGGTCGGCCTGCTGGGCGCGAGCAACCACCGGGCCTGGCGGGTGGAGCGGGCCCGCGCGCTGGCCGCCGCGGCCGGCCTGCCGGGGTACGAGGTGCTCCAGTACCACCACAGCTACCTGCCCCGGCGCACCGACGTGCCCCGCCAGTTGGACCCGGACGGCGATCCGGGCGCCACCGGCGGTGACCTGCTCAGCTACCTGCGTGCCGAGCCCCAGTTGACCCTGGTGGCGTACTCGCCGCTGCTGAAGGGCGCCTTCACCCGGGCGGACAAGCCGCTGGGCCCGGAGTACGACCTGCCGAGCGCGCCGCGCCGGCTGGCCGCGCTGCGGGAGGTCGCCGCGCAGACCGGCGCGACGGTGAACCAGGTGGTGCTCGCCTGGTTGCTCGGCGGCGCGGTGCCGTCGATCCCGCTGGTCGGCGCCTCCTCGGTGGCGCAACTCGACGAGAGCCTGGCCGCGGTGGAGCTGGAGCTGACCGACGAGCAGCGGCACCGCCTCGACACCACCTGGTGACCGCACCGCCCCGCCGGCGTCAGCCCTCGGCCGGCGGGGCGGTCAGGTCCAACTGCCAGTCGTTGGCGCGCATCATCCGCCCCGGCGGGTACTCGAAGTCCACCTCACCCAGCCGGGTGAAGCCGACCCGGCGGCAGACCGCGTTGGAGGCCGGGTTGTCGACCGATGGGTAGGCGTGCGCGTACCGGTGGGTCCGGCGGGCGCGGGCCACGTCGACCACCGCGCGCACCGCCGCGGTGGCCAGCCCCTGCCCCCGGTACGCGGGCAGCACCGCCCAGCCCATCTCGTACACCGGCTGGCCCCGCCACTGCCGACTCCAGTACGCGACGCTGCCCACTCGCGCGCCGTCGGGCAGCACCAGGACGAAGACGCAGCCTTTACCGTCGTCGGCGAAGTGGACGTAGCGCTCATGGCGGGCCAGCACCTGCTCGTCGGTCTCCGGGCCGCCGGTGTGCCGCCGGGTCTCCGGCGTGTTGAGCGCCCGCAGCAGAGCCAGATCGCCCTCGCGCCACGGATCGAGCCGTACGTCGGTCATGTCATCACCCCCGTCTCCGGCGCTCATTGAAACAGCCGCCATCGACGTCGCGCCCGCACAACGGCTGACGGAGAAACAGGTCGGCCCAATTCTCCGTGCAGATCCGATGGACGGACCCCCGGCCTGCTCAGCCCGCCCTGCGCACCCGGTAGGCCAGGTGGGTGACGCCGTTGCCCTCGACGACACTGATGGGGCCGTCCAGTTGGACGGGTGCGATTTTCAGGTCGGCGAAGAGCGGAATGCCGTCGCCGAGCAGAACCGGAACGAGGTCGACGTGGACCTCGTCGAGCAGGCCGGCCTCGATGACCTGCGCCGCGATGGTGCCGCCGTTGACGCCGACCTCCTTGTCGCCGGCGATGGCCTTCGCCCGCTCGATCGCGCGCTCGATGCCGTCGGTGACGAAGACGAAGGAGTCGTTCTCGCGTTCCCACCCCTGGGGCACCTGGTGGGTGACGACGACCACCGGCACGTCCATCGGGTGCCGGCCGCCCCAGCCGTTGGTCATGTCGAAGAGCCGCCGGCCGACGACCAACGCTCCGGTCCTCTCGTGAAGATCGCGCAGGTGCGCGGCGCTCGCCGCCGAGGTGCGCAGCGTCATCTCCGGGTTGGCCGTCGGCGTCTCGACGTCGCCGTTGCCGTACCACTGGAAGAGGTGTTCGAAGCCGCCATGGGACGTGTCGGCGATGTAGCCGTCCAACGACATGGTGGCTCCGGTCGTCACCTTGGTCATCGTTCGCTCCCTGGTCTCTGCCGGCACGCCGGTGAATCCGACCTGCCTCTGCCTACGGTCGAAGCCAGCGACGCCCCGCTCGACACCCCTTCCCAAGATTTTTTGTAGGCGACGGCAGAAGGCCGCGACGGGCGACGGCGAACAGTTCGTTGGCCGCCGATCCGCGCGCCACGGCGTCCGCTAGATCTGATCTAGCGGGCCGCCGGCCGCCGCCTCGCGCCTGACGGATGAGACCGACAGTGGCCGGGGAGGGGGAACGATGACACCGCTCAGACTCGCCGTGATCATCGGCAGCACCCGCGAGGGACGCACGGGCGACCGGGTCGCCCGCTGGTTCGTCGACCAGGCCGACCGGCACGACGACCTGAGCGTGACGGTCGTCGACCTCGGCGACTACGACTTCCCCACCAGCTACCCGGCTGAGCCGACCGCGTCCGTGCGGGCGTTCGTCGGTGAGGTCGGCCGGGCGGACGCGTTCGTCGTGGTCACCCCCGAGTACAACCACAGCTTCCCGGCCTCGTTGAAACAGGCGATCGACTACGCGTACGACGAGTGGCAGGCCAAGCCGGTCGGCTTCGTCTCGTACGGCTGCCGGTCCACCGGCCTGCACGCCGTCGACCAGCTCCGCACGGTCTTCACCGCGCTGCACGCGATGACGGTGCGCGACGTCGTCGGCATCGACCTGCTCCACGGCGATCCGACGCCGCCGCACGTCGACCAGCTCCGCCAGGACACCCGCGTCCTGCTCGACCAGCTCCGCTGGTGGGGCCTGACGCTGCGCGACGGTCGCGAAGCGCGGCCCTACGTCTCCTGAGACCGACGAAACGAAGGGTAAGGATCATGAGTAGACGCACCACCGGCCTGGCCATCGAAGCCGAGGGCCTCACCAGGTCGTTCGGGGACACCCGGGCGCTGGCCGGGATCGACCTGCAGGTGCCCGCCGGCACCGTCTACGGCCTGCTCGGCCCGAACGGGGCCGGCAAGACCACCGCGGTCCGGGTACTCGCGACACTGCTGCGCCCCGACGGCGGCCACGCCCGGGTCTTCGGACACGACGTGGTCACCGAGGCCGACGCCGTCCGCGGCCGGGTCAGCCTGACCGGCCAGTACGCCTCCGTGGACGAGGACCTGACCGGCACGGAGAACCTGGTGCTCCTCGGCCGTCTGCTCGGCCTGCGCAAGCCGGCCGCGCGGGAGCGCGCGGCGGCCCTGCTCGCCGCGTTCGGCCTCACCGAGGCCGCCGATCGTCAGGTGAAGAAGTACTCGGGCGGGATGCGGCGGCGCATCGACATCGCGGCGAGCATCCTCAACACCCCCGACCTGCTCTTCCTCGACGAACCGACGACCGGCCTCGACCCGCGCAGCCGCAACCAGGTGTGGGAGATCATCCGGGCGGTGGTGGCCCACGGCACGACCGTGCTGCTGACCACCCAGTACCTGGACGAGGCCGACCAGCTCGCCGGACGGATCGCGGTGGTCGACCACGGCCGGGTGATCGCCGAGGGCACCCCGGGCGAGCTGAAGTCGTCGGTCGGCTCCGGCACCGTGCACCTGCGACTGCGCGACGCGGGGCAGCGGCCGGAGGCGGAGCGGGTACTCCGGGCGGCGCTCGGCGTACCGGTGCAGCTCGAAGGCGACCCGGTGGCGTTGACCGCCCGCGTCGGCGAGGCCGGCACCGACCTCGACGCCAGCGCGCAGGCCGCCCGCGCACTCGGCGAACTGGCCCGCGCAGGCATCGTCGTCGACGACTTCTCCCTCGGCCAGCCCAGCCTGGACGAGGTCTTCCTGGCCCTGACCGACCACCCCGCCGTACCGGCCAACGAGCGCGACGAGCAGCTGGAGGCAGCCCGATGAGCAGCACGAGCACCACGACCGAACGGGCGCCGTCCGTCTACGTCCCGTCCGCCGAGGCGCTGGCGACCGTACTGGCGCCCGGCGCCCGACCGCCCCGACCGAGCGCGCTGGGGGCGTCGCTCACCTTCGGCTGGCGGGCCCTGCTGAAGATCAAGCACGTGCCGGAGCAGCTCTTCGACGTGACCGCGTTCCCGATCATCATGGTGCTGATGTTCACGTACCTCTTCGGCGGCGCCCTCGCCGACAGCCCGCGCGACTACCTGCAGTTCTTCCTGCCCGGCATCATGGTGACCAGCGTCGTCATGATCACGATGTACACCGGCGTCGGCCTCAACACCGACATCGAGAAGGGCATCTTCGACCGCTTCCGTACGCTGCCCGTCTGGCGGCCGGCCGCCCTGGTCGGCATGATCTTCGGCGACGTGCTGCGCTACATCCTCGCCGCCCTGGTGATCCTCGGCGTCGGCCTGGCGCTCGGGTTCCGACCCGGCGGCGGGGTGGCCGGGGTGGCCGCCGGAATCGGGCTGCTGGTGCTCTTCTCGTTCGCGTTCTCCTGGGTGTGGACGTTCTTCGGCCTGATCCTGCGCAGCGAGAAGTCGGTGATGGGGGTCAGCATGATGGTGCTGTTCCCGCTGACCTTCCTCAGCAACGTCTTCGTCGAGCCCGCCACCATGCCCGGCTGGCTCCAGGCGTTCGTGAAGGTCAACCCGGTGACGCAGCTGGTGGCCGCGGTCCGCGCGGCGATGGCCGGCTCGTCGGACGCGTCCAGCACGATGTGGCTGCTGCTGTGGAGCGCCGGGTTCGTGGTGGTCTTCGGCACGCTCACCATGTACCGCTACAACCGCCGCTGATCCCGACACGACCGACGGGCGCCGCCACCAACGTGGCGGCGCCCATCTGTCGAACGCGGTCGGCGGGCAGGGGGGTCACGCTCCGACCGGAGCCCGGCCGACGCCGACGCGGCGTGCGACGTGGCCGAGGGCCTGAGCCATGCGGGAGGGCAGCGATTCCGGGGCCGGGATCTGCACCGGGCGTACCCGTCCGTTGTGTAGCGCCGTGAACAGCCAGCCGTGTTCGGTGCGCACGGCGACCAGTGTCTGCCGGGACAGGCGTCGCTTCGGCAGCTTCGATCGCCAGGGCATCAGGACCGAGGCGGTGCCGTGGACGATCGCCACGCCCGGGGCGACGTGCCGGATCGACTCGAGGTCGCCGACGAGTGCGGATCCGGCAAGCACGCCCCGGAAGAGCCGGTCGTGAGCGTTCTGCATGGCCTGTCGTCCGATGGCCCGAGTGCCGTCGTAGGAGACGTAGTCGGAGTCCTCGGTGAAGCAGGCGCCGTAGGCGACGGCGTCGTTGTCGGTCCAGGCCCGCATGAGCCGGCCGAACAGCTCCCTGATCTCACGGTCATCAGCTGTCATGGTGTCCTCCCCCGTCTGATATCGTTTCGATCGTCGAAGACTACGATAGCAGAAGGTTTCGAATGTCGAAGAATAGTCTGATCCGTGACGTGTCGATGCACGTGCGGCTGCTCCAACAGAGCTTCGACGCCTTCGAGGAGGCTGCCGCCGCTCGGCTCGGGCTCAACCGCACCGACCTTCGCGCGCTGGATCTCGTCCTGGCCAACGGTGGTCCGATGTCGGCGGGGGAACTGACCACCGCCCTCAAGCTCAGCCCAGCCGCGACCACCACCGTCATCGACCGCCTGGAGCGGGCCGGCCTGGTCAGCCGTACCCGGGACGCCGAGAACCGACGGCGGGTCCTGGTCACCGCCACGGACGCCGCGCGCACCATCGAGCAGGACATCTACCTACCCGTCGGCGCCGCCGGCGCACAGGCCCTCGGCAGGTACGACGAGGACCAACTCGCGACGATCCTCGATTTCCTGCGGACCGCCAGCCGGGTGCAGGAAGAGCAGGCGAAGCGGATCAGCACGGCTCCGGCCGATCCCCCAACCGGCACGTGAGCGCGCCTCGCCACGGCCGCGCAGGTGAAGCCGCGACTCAGCTGAGGCTCAAGACCCTCGAACCACCGGCTCAGAGTCGCCAGCGCAGGGGCTCGGGCGGCAGATAGCGACAGGTGCTCCCGGTCGAGACGGACTCGCGCAGGTGGCGGGCGAGCGCCGGATGGCGAACGTCAAGCTTGCGCAGCGTGTCCCGGATCCGCGCGGTCACCGTCTTGCGGGCCCGCTCCGCCTCGTCGCCCAGCCGACGGGTCCGGCCAGCCAGACCAGCGGCCGCGCGCAGCTCGTCGAGCAGTGCCCCGCGCTCGGCGTCGAGCGCGGCCACCTTCCGGTCGTCACCGCGCAGGACAGCCCGGTCGATCTCCTCATCAAGGCGTTCCAGGTGCCGCCGGTAGCGGGCCTTTGCCTCGTCGTCGAGGACCGGGTCGCCGCCCATCCTTCGGGCGGCGGCCAGCTCCGGGCCGGCGGCCGGGTCGAGCAACTCCACGGCGGGGACGCCGCTGCCCGGCCGGCTCAGCAGCAGGTGCAGGTCGTGCAGCCCCTTGGCGTCGGGTAGGTGCACGAACTCGCCTGCGTAGGCGAGCTGCCAGACCGGCCCGTCGCGGCGGAACTCGTACCCCTCGAATGACGCGGCGGCCCGCACGGCCGTCGCGGCCTGGCCCGGCAGGGCTTGGGCCGTCACGGCCCGACCTGGGCTGCTGGCCGTCGCGGCCTGGCCCGTCGCGGCTAGGCCCGGCACGGCTTGGCTCGGCACGGCTTGGGCCTTCACGGCCCGACCTGGGCTGCTGGCCGTCGCGGACTGGCCCGTGACGGCGGCCGCGGCGGTGCTTTCGGCGACCCGGGCTGCGGCTGCGGTGGCTGGAGCTTCGGTCTCGGTCGCCGCGGCTGTGGAGCTGGTGGTCGGGGCTGTGGCTTCGAGGGCTGTGGTGTCGGAAGAGGTCGGGCCGGCCAGTCGGTCGAGGACCTGCGTCATGCCGAGCGCGGTGGCGTCCCGGGCGGTGGCGGCGCGCAGCGCGGTCAGCGGCGCGGCGTCCTCCGGGCGACCACGGCCGGCCAGGGCGCGGACGAGGCCGGCGCGGGCGAGGACCGACCAGGGCCGGGAGCCCATCCGGTCGGCGGCGTCGCGGGCCGCGGTGAATCCGGCGACGGCGTCGTCCCAGCGCTCCTGCGCTGCGTCGACCACGGCCAGCCATTGGTCGACCGGCCCGCTGATGTCGCAGCCGAAGAGCGCGACCGTCCACTCCCCTCGGTGCGGGGCCAGCGCCGACCGCGCCTCGGCGCAGCGCTGCGGGTCATCGGACGCGGCGGCGGCCTGCGCGCGCAGCCGTAGCCAGAGCGGCGACACCGGACGGGGGTACCGGATGCCGGCGGCCTCGATGTCCTTGGTCAGTCGGACCGCCGTCTCGTCGTCGCCGCGCTCCGCCGCGGTGATCGCCCGCAGCAGCTCCCGGTAGGGGTAGTCGGTCGGGCGCAGCCCGTCCAGCAGCGTCTCAGCCTCGGCGAACCGGCCCTGGAGCAGCAGTCGGGACCAGAACACGTGGTGGCCCATGAACGCGAAGTCGGCGTGGCCCGGGTCGGCCAGGTCGGTCAGGGCGGAGAAGAGCTCGTCGGCCTCGGCGAAGTCACCCCGGAACGCGGCGATGATCCCGCCGTCGACGGCCGCGGCCAACCGGCTCCGGGCGGCGTCGTCCTGCCGCGCCACGGTCACGAAGGAGTCGAACTCCTCGACGTAGCGGGGGTCGCCGAGCTCGAGCAGGGCCACCCACCGCAGCGAGGTCGACCACAGCTCGGTTTCCCGGTCGCCGGAGCGGCGGGCCACGTCCCGGATCTCGGCCGTGAGCGTGGCCCGCGCCGCCGCGGTGCCCAGCCCCCAGGTGGTGTCGTGGCGGGCCCACAGGCTGAAGGTGAGCGCCTCGTCGTCCCGGCCGCGCCGGGCGATCGTCTCGGTGGCGGTGATCAGGTCGGCGATCAGGGTGGCGACCGGCGCGGCGGCATCGGGCTCGCCGATCAGTCGCCGGTACGCCTCCCGCACCAGCTCGGCCGCTTCCGCCGAGCGTTCGGTCGCCACCTGACGGGTGCGGTGCACCGTGAGCGCGACGCGGGCCAGCAGCACCGGGTCGTCGAGCGTACGCGCCAGCGTGGCGGCCTCGGTGAGCAGTTGCACCGCCTCGCCGCGGCCGGCGTGATGGAAACAGACCTGGCCGAACTCGAGGAGGATCCGCACCCGCTGTGCCCGGTCCTCGACGATCTCCAGCGCCCGGCGGAAATGCAGCGCCGCCTCGTCGGTGGCCAGCCGGCCGAACGCGTCCCGCCCCGCGGCCACCAGCACCTCGGCGGCGCGGGCCGGGTCGAGCGCGGACCCGGCGAGGTACGCGTGCCGGGCCAGGTCGGCCGGGATCAGCCGGTCGGTGAGCGCGCCGGGGCCGTCGACCGCCCGGACCACCGTGGCGTGCCGGGCCTGCCGGTCCTCGTCGGTGAGCCCGTCGTAGATCGTCTCCCGGACCAGGTCGTGGGCGAAGGCGAACCGGCCGCCGCCCCGGGCGACCACCAGCCGGGCGGTCACCGCCGCGTCGAGTAGCCGGTCGACCTGCGCCACCGGGGCCACCGCGCAGGCCGCGAGGACCTGCCGGTGGAACTCGCGCCCCAGCACGGCGGCGACGGTGAGCGCGTCGACCACGGCGGCGGGCAATTGCGCCAGCCGGCGGCGCACCGCCTCGCGTACCCCGGGAGCGATCGTGCCGGCCGCGCCGTCGGCGCGCCACAGCCGGGCGGTCTCCTCGACGAAGAACGGGTTGCCGCCGGTGCGCCGGTGCACGTCGTCGACCAGGCCGGCGTCGGGGTCCCGCCCGCCGGTACGCGTTATCAGCGCGGCCACCTCGTCCCGCGCGAGGCCGGTGAGGGTCACGGTGGTCGCCTTCGCCGCCAGCGGCATCAGCAGCGGACGCAGGGGATGCTCGGCGGACTCGACCTCGGCGTCGCGGTACGTGCCGACCAGCAGCAGCCGCTCGAACCAGGTGTGCTGGGCGGCGAACCCCAGCAGCCGCAGCGAGGCCGGGTCGGCCCAGTGCAGATCATCAAGGACGACCACGACGGGTCGGTGCTGGGAGACCGCGACCAGCGCGGCGGTCACCGCGTCGTACAGGGCGAAGGCCTCACGGTCGGCGCCGTCCCCGCCCGCCTCGATGCCGGCCATGGTGGCGGTACGGCTGAGCTGTTCGCTGCCCGCCTCGCCGAGCAGGGCCGCGAGCGCCGGCTGCGCGGTCGGGCGGGCCACCGCCCAGTCGTCGGCGGAACGTCGCAGGCCGCGGAGCACCTGCACCCAGGGCCAGTAACCGGGCGCGCTGTCGGAGTCCCAGCAGGCGGCGCCGAGCACGAGCGCCCCCCGCTGACGGGCCTCGCGCGCGGCGGCCGTGACCAGCGTCGTCTTGCCGATGCCCGGCTCGCCCGTGACCAGCACGAGCCCGCCGTGACTGGTGGCGGCCCGATCCAGCTCGGCGCGCAGCAGGCCCGCGGGATGCTCCCGCCCGATGATGGCGTCGCCCAGCCGCACGTCCATGGCTCCCCGACGGTATCGGACCCGTCCGACACCGAGGAGTCCGCGCACGCGTGGCTGGCACCAGTTCTCCGGCGGGAGGGGCAGCCCACGCAGCTCGTGCTGCCTGTCCGGCCGGCGCAGTCCGTGCCGCAGCGCGCTGACCTAACCCCATCACTCCCTATCGTTACCCATTCAGCTACCATAGGGAGCGATGAAGGAAGACATGTACTCGGTGGAGCAGGTCGCGGACCGGCTCGGCCTGCACGTGCGGACGGTGCGCGGCTACATCCGCTCGGGCCGGCTCACGGCGGTGCGGATCGGCAAGCAGTACCGGATCGCCGCCGCCGACCTCGACGTCCTCACCGGGCGCACCCGGTCCGCCGCCGTCGCCGGCCCGGCCGAGGTGTCGAGCATCGTGCAGATCGACGGCGTCGACCGAGCCGCCGCCGACCGGCTCGGCACACTCGTGCTGACCAGCGCCAACACCGGCCACGACCAGGCGCACCCGCTGCGCGTCCAGACCGTGCACAACGAGGAGCGGCACCGCATGAAGATCATCATTCTGGGCGGCGTCGCCGCCACCGCAGAGCTGCTGCACCTGCTAGACGCGGTGCTCGACGCGGACAACGGCCTGCTGGGCCGGAAGGAGGAGAACGGTGCCTGACGAGGTACAGGAACGAGCCGGCGTACGGGTACTGGTCTGCGACCCCGCCGGCCCGCCGGTGGCCACCGAGCAGGACGCGCTGGACCTGGTGGGTGCGGCCTTCCTCGGTGTCGAGGTGGTGGCCGTACCCGCGAGCCGGCTCGACGAGCGCTTCTTCTCGCTGGGCACCCGCTTCGCCGGCGAGGTCATGCAGAAGTTCGTCAACTACCGGCTGCGGCTGGCCGTCGTCGGCGA
This sequence comes from Micromonospora sp. GCM10011542, assembly GCF_042650685.1. Taxonomy (NCBI): domain Bacteria; kingdom Bacillati; phylum Actinomycetota; class Actinomycetes; order Micromonosporales; family Micromonosporaceae; genus Micromonospora; species Micromonospora sp. GCM10011542. Next base: position 13,282 of record NZ_JBHSBO010000036.1, on the reverse strand, counting down.
CATCTCGGCGCACCTGGCGGCCAGTTCGGCGCTGCGCGCCCTGGTGCAGGAGTCGAACCGGGCCGAGCACATCTGGTTCGTCCCCGACCTGGACGCCCTCGACGCCCGGCTACGCGGCGCGGCTTGACCGCGCTGGGCACCGGTGCCGACATTCCGTCGAGAGCGTGGGCCAGGCGCTGCCCATCCGGGTCCCCGGCGAGCGACTTGGCGGCGCGCCACGGCCCGCGCAATGCTCCCGCCCGAGGATGGTCTCGCTGATCCGCATAACGTCGAGACGGTATCGGAACCGCCCGACACCGCGAGAAACTAAGCTCGAGAGATCGGGCATCAGCAGGTGGTGTCAGCCGTGTCGCAAACGAGCGAACCGCCGGGTCGCCTGCGCAAGCCGATCGACCCGGTCGGTCAAACCGGCGCGGGGCTCGCCCTTGGGCTCCGGGATCGGCGCGGCGGCTCCGGCCTGCCGCTCAGCCTCATGGTCATCGGGCGGTGCAACAGAGCGGTTGGCCTCGTCGATCAACGCGCGAGCACGGTTCTCGACCTGCCGACGCTGCTGATCTGACTCCCGGGCTTCCGCGCGCAGGGTCGACATGGTGAGTGACCAAGCCCTGTCCAGGCGCTGCGGATCGTCGAAGAGGCTTGTCTCCAACGGCGGCCCTGGGTCCACGTAGTTGCTGGACGGCAGCACCCAGACCGCGTCGTCCACCAGGTATCGGTCTTCGGGCTGCGGCTCCGGTTCGGGTTCGGGTTTGTCGGGTGTGGCCACTGTTCCTCGAGTCCCCTTCACTATCGCCATGCGAAGTCACCCGCGCCGAGGTCTTCGCGTGTAATCAGATCGTTGAAGTGCACGAGCTTGAGGGCAAAACGGTAGCTGACGTAGAAGAGGTTCAACGCCGAGACCACGCAGAGCGTGATCCAACGCCAGTCGGTGATTCCAACGAAGGTCAGGGGGTCGGCGACGCTGCCCCCCGGGATTGGCGTCGGTACGGTCGGTGGCGGTGATCCCAGATACAGCACGACCGCGATCACCGACACGACACCGCTCACAACAAGCGACAACCGCGCGAGAAGCGAACCACCGACCAACGCGTCCTTGTCCGATGAGACGCCGAACCAAGAGGCAGCGACGGCCGGAAGCGCCAGCATGAGGGCCGGCAGGCCGCCCACCTGCGCCCCTTGCGGATCAGTGACAAGGTTTCCTGCGACCGCGATCAGCAGGGTGGTGGCCAGGGCGGTGACGGTCGCGCGCCCCCGGGCGCCCGGTGGGGTCTCTTTGAAGCCGGTGATCAGCTGCAGATCCCGCAGCTTCGGTGCGGCCCGCGAGTAGCCGCGCATGTAGACGTGCACAAAGTTCTGGCCCCGCTTGCGGCGCACCCGGAAATGATGGTCCGTGACAAGGTCGTCCTGTCCGGTCCTGGTCGAATCGAGCTGGTGCGCACAGAGAAGCTTCCTGTCAGGGTCCTCTTTGCCGGAGCCGTTCTTCTCCTCGGGCATGCCGGCGGGTTCCTTGCCGCGCCACTGCCGGGTCAACAGGACCCGACAGTGCCGGCACTGGAGGAACTGCTTGAGGACGTACTTGTTCGTTGGGGCATTGACGCGAAGGTGGTAGCTCTCAGCGGTGAGCGCCAACTCCACCGGAATCGCCACCTTGTCGGGCTTCAGGCCGAGTCCGAGCCGAAGCAGACCACGCCAACTTCTGGTAAGCGACGCGGGAATGAACGTCGGCTCATACTTGAGCAGGAACCGCCCGCTGGACGCGTCCGGCGCCGCAACGACCGCCACGATCGGATAGGACCAACTGAGGGCCGCGACATACTTGCGGACGCGTTCCTTGCTCTCGTCGTTCGGAAACTTAATTTCCTCGAGGATGACGTCCATCCGTCCGTGCACCCGCTTGCCGTTCAACGGCCCACGAGTCGCCACGATCTGCAGCAGCGCCAGTTCGGCAGCCCGGACGGGCTCCTCCAAGGTAGTCGGTGGTGAGGGCGCGTCCTTGCCGGCGAAGATTTCCATGAGGATGAGGCGGAGGCCGGCCGCCGCCAATCGCGTGGTCTCCTCATAGGAGAGGGTGGGTATTGAGCCGCCGCCCGCCGACCAGAGGTGGAAGTTGTCCACCAGCTCGCCTTTCATCGGCTGCAGGACCGGGATGTAGAGAGCCCTTCCACCGTCCTCGGCATCCGGCAACGTGAAGGAGATCGACACCTGCTGAGTAACCGCACGCTCATCGAGATCGATAGTCTCGGTTAGTCGCGAGCGAGAGCTGGCGGGGTCGACGATCAGCTCCACAAACATTGCGATCGCCTTGCGATCGTGCTCGGTGAGCCGCTCAATCGCCGAGGCTTGAAGGCGCTGCAGCCATGGGACGTCCGGCTGCCCGGGGCGCTGCGCCACTGCTTTCTCTTCGCCCAGGCTCTGGCGCAACCGCCCGAAGATCACCCGGCAAAGGATGACCGCCGCGATCAGGCAGAGGACCCGCGCACCCCCTCCAGGCTGCGGTCGTTGTCGATGAACCACTGCCCGTGAGCGTCAAAGCGGTGACGAAGCCAGCCCGTGCTGCCTGCAGCAGTGAGCAGCAGGGCGGCCAGAGCGGCGATGCCGATGTTCATCATCATCCTTCGAACGCCACGCGGCTCTTTCATTGCCAATCACGCCCCCACCACCTGACCGCAATAAGTGCCTGAGGGGGTACAGGGTGCTACAGGTCGGCGGGCGAGTCGAGGCGGGCAGAAAATAGGACAGTCCGCCAGATTCGTCGATGCGTATGTGACGAAAGACACCTGCCACCTGCATGTTTCGATACGAGCGCCGGCCGACAGAGGTTGGCCACCGCGGCGCCCGTTATCAGAACGTGACCCGATCTCGCACCGAGTGGCCGCCGCTGGCCGCCTGCGTGACGGCCGTCGGGCGGAGATCGTCCTATCGCACTCAACAGCAGTACCCCCACCCGTCGTACGATCGGCCTACGGTCTACCGGCGACGGACGTCGGCGGACGCCCGCAGCACGTGCAGGAGACCGGTGACGGCCAGGATCATGCCGGCTGGAGCAGGCCGATCACGTTGCCGCCGACGTCCGAGACAAGTCGCGATGACCTGCCGTCGGCAGGTCGGTGACATCCGGCACCGGCTGCGAGCCGGTGTTCAGCAACACCTTCACCCCGGCCTTTGCCGCCGTCGGTCAAGGCCGACGACCGCAGCGCGAGCCCGCTTCGGACCGCTCAACGTGAGTAGGCCGGCTGTGTCGGATGTCTAGCCGCCCGCCTACCGGGTACGCGCGACGCATGGGTAGCCACAAGCAGAACAAACACGACAGCGGCGGCGAGTCGGCGCGAGGCCGGCGGCATCCGGGCAGCGGCGCTCCGGGCCGCCAGGGTTCGCCCATGGAGCACTCGCCAGGCATGCGGCACCGGCGCACCGCCACCGGCTCCGCCGGCACGGAAGGTGACCTGGGCCGGGCCAAGGTCTCGGGCGACGAGCGGGTTCAGCGGCAAGGTAATTCCTGATCCAGCACGCAGCGGTGCGGTCGTCCGGCGAAACGGGACGGCCGCACCGGGCGCGGTGACTGTTACGCGGTGGCGCAGATGGCGTACGACGTGTTGACCCAGCTACCGGCGAACGCGTCCTCCTCGTAGGCGCCGGCCGTGTCGGACGTCGGGGCCGTGGCGACGCCGCCGCTGGGACGGAAGTCGTCCACGACCACCTCGCCGGCGGCCCCGTTCAGCTCGTAGCCCGCGCCGGTCAGCACCTTGCCGACCGGGCAGGTCGCCGTGACGCTGCGGAAGTCGGCCGAGCTGTTGCTGCTCACCGCGGAGGTGCGGACCAGACCCGGCAACGGGCCGGCGCAGATGGCGAACGCGGTGACGTCCCAGTTCAGTGCGGTCGCGTCCGCCTCGTAGGCACCGACGTTGACCGAGGTCGGCGCCGCGGCGACACCACCATTGGGGCGGAAGTCGTCCACCACGGCCTCACCGGTGACGCCGTTCAGCTCGTAGCCCGTACCGGTCAGCACCTTCCCAGCCGGACAGGCCGCCGTGATGGTGCGGAAGCTGTTCGAGCTGTTGGTGCTCACCGCCGCGACCCGGACCAGGCCGGCCACCGGGTTGGCGCAGATCGCGTACGCCGTCACCGACCAGCTTCCGGCGAAGGCGTCCGCCTCGTACGCGGTCGCGGTGACGGCCGTCGGCACCGTGGCGGGACCGCCGTTGGGGCGCAGGTCGTCGACCACCGCCTCCCCGGTCGCCCCGTTCAGCTCGTACCCGGTGCCGGTCAGCACCTTGCCGGCCGGGCAGACCGCGGTGATGGTGTGGAAGTCGTTGGAGTTGAACGCGCTGGTCGCGGAGATCCGCACCAGGCCGGGGACCGCGGCGGAGGCCGGGCTCGCCGGCACGACCACCGCCGCCGTGACGGCAACACCGAGCACGAGCACGGCTGTACGCGCCGCGAACCGCCGGGACACTGGCCAGAAGCTGTGGGTTGTCGCCGGCCTGACCGGGAGTGAGCAGGATCGACAACGGCCGACCACGTCCGTCGACCGCTAGGTGGATCTTCGTGCTCAGCCCTCCACCGGATCGCCCGATGGCCTCGCCATCTTGCGCACCAGGCGTCGCCGCACTTGTCGAGGAGCCCCCTTTTTACGGGCGCCAGCGGCATGCTGATGCGCCCGCACGATCGACGAGTCGATGCTGATCGTCCACTGCACCGGTGTGCCATCGTCGTGGACCTGCGCCGCGGCCAGGATCCGATCCCACGTGCCGTCGGCCGTCCAGCGGCGCAGCCGCTCATGGCAGGTCTTCCACGGCCCGAAGCGTTCTGGCAGGTCACGCCACGGCGCGCCCGTGCGCAGTTTCCACAGGATCCCGTTGATGACCTGACGGTGATCCCGCCACCGCCCCGAGAACTCCCCGGTTCAGGCAGCAGCGGCGCGATCACCGCCCACGCCTCATCGGTCAACTCACCACGACGCACCACCGGCACATCGTCAACGATCAACCACTACAAGATCGGCAGGACACGCCCTAGGCTCTGCCGCGAGGGAAAGCTGGATGAGGCATATTGTCGATTTTCATTGGCGGGCGTGGGCCGCTCCTTCTACACGAAGTGGTTTGCGTTCGCTGGGCGCGCAGAAGACAGGCCATGGCAGCCGCTCATTCTCGACGACCGGGTCTTTCGCACTTTCAACGACACGCTCGGAATCTTCACGGTCAGACTGGCCGGCACTCGTCGCAGAGACCGTCGGTATTGTGCGTACGTCGAGCATCTCCACCTGTGGAGCAATTCCGTGCGCGAAGCCGGAATCCAGTGCTCGGCCGAACGGCTCGAGTGGATCCTGTTCGCCCACAACGGTGCCGCCCTCCCCTAGCGTGGCCGACGCCTAGGAGCTGGCGACGGTGACCATCGCCTGCAGATCGAGCAGGTGCTTCTCCGTGTAGCGGATGACGACTGGCTGACCACACAGCTCGACCTCCAGGCCGTTGTCCGAACCGCCCTCGGTGCTCGTGCGCCACCGCAGGACCTGCTCCAGCAGGTCCTCGGATGCGACCTGGCCGTGCAGGAACTTGCTGGTGCAGGTCGGGCAGAGACACAACGCGTTGCCCTGGCGGTCGATCCAGGCGGCCGCGGTGTGTGAGACGAGGCTGAGGACCTCAAAGTACGGAGTTCCGTCCCGCTTGAGGAAAGTGGCGGCACAGATCTGGCAGCGGCCGTCGTACTGTTCCAGCAGGAACTGGCGTACCGCGGGATCCTTGCCGTCCCAGACCTTGCGACCGAGGACGCGGAACCGATCTCGAGGCGCCGGCTCATCCGCGAGGTCCTGGCTGATGGCCTCCGCGGTCCGCTGTCGGCGAATGGCAGGAGCCTGGACCACCCCGGGGGTGGACGGCAGGTCGGTCCGGGGTTCTGCGTATACCGGGGCCTTGTCGAAGGCAGCCTCCAGCGCGTCGGCGTACTCCTCGGGAGTAAGGCCGGCGCCGATCTTCTTGTCGCCGTCGCCGTCGCCGTCGTCGACGTCGACGTCGACGTCGACGCCTCGCCACTCGTTGCGGAGGCGCTGCATCATCTCGGCGGCTTTCGCCGGGTGCTTGCGTGCGAACTGCAGGAAGTCCACGGGGAGATTGAACTCGGCACTCGCCTGCGCGATGTGGGAAGTGCGCATGCCAAGAGCATCGGCGAGGGCCTGGCTGGGTGTGAAGTCGTCCGGTAGGTCGTCGAGCGACACCATCGCGGGCTCGACGAAGGAGCCGTTCTCCGTCGGCAGCCATGCGTGTGCGGCGGCCACCTCCAGCGCCGTGGAGGTCGTGTCAGCCCGATCGCTGTTGGTGTAGTCCTGCCGAGTCGATGACTCCACCACCCCACGCAGCCGGTTCGCGTGCGGCAACAACAGCTGGTTCCAGACGTACGCGGATCGCTCGTGGTTGGGATGAGCCAGGGCGGTGTCCAGTCCGGCGATGTTCAGGTCGGGGTCGAATCCGTGCAGGCCGCGCCGGTGGTTGCTATGGAAGTTCCAGATGACGACATGGCCCTGCGGGTTGGACTCACGCAGGGAGACCCGAACACGGTCCGCCACGCCCAATTCGCTGAGCTGGCGGCGATACCGCTGGTAACGCTCGTGGAGAAACCACCCGTGTTCGCTGGGCAGGAAGTAGTGCTCGAGTTCGGGGTCCGGCCAGTAGGCGACGGACGGGCGCTGATACGAGTACGTCGCTCCGTCCGCCGGCCGGCACAGCAGGAAGGCCGTCTCCCGCAACTCCTTGAGCAGGTCGGTCCTTCGCGATCCGCTGGCGGTCTGCAGGGCGTGGAGGATGGCTGCGAGGTCGACGTCATGCTGATCCTCGTCGACCGACGCGGTCCAGCCGTGGTACCGCGGCAGGACGTGCGTGATGACCTCGTCCACCGCGTTCGGCTCGGTGAGGCCGAGCCGTTGGAGGAAGGCTCGGGCATCCTGGTCGGCGACGATCGCTCGCCGGACGGTCGGAAAACTCGAGGGCGTCGTCCTGGGCAGGTAGGCCTGCGGGCGGTTGTCCGAGCCGAACGGCACGACATGGCGGCCGTCTTCCAGACGGATAAGGGGCATGGTGCGGGCCGGTCCGGGACGGTCCCAGTGTCCCCGTGGTTCACGCCACAGGGCGGGGCTCTGGGCAAGAAAGCGGTACAGCCGGATCAGCCATTCGTCCTCGGCCGACGCCAGGAACTCCGTGCTGAGCTGGGAGACGACCCAGTCCGGAGTGACCTCAGCGACGCCGAGGGTGTTGCGCAGGTAGCTCCACAGGGCGGGGCTCCGGTTTTCGGTCAACTGCTCCGGCTGCCAGTACAGCTTCTCGGCCATGCCGATTAGTGCGCCGAGCTGCGTCGGCGTCAACAGTTCCTGCATGCTCCGCACCCGCGCGAGGCGGACGCGCGAGGCGGGCGCGTGCCGCATCGGACCCGCGACCGGCAGGAGGGGCCGGGTCTGCACGGCATCGCGAAGGGCGTCGAAGAGCGGTCGTAGCAGCGAGCCTTCGGGGAATGCTTCCGGCGTGACGGGAAGCACCTCGAACACGTCGAGACCGAGCCGACCGTCACGACGCATCTCCTCAAGAGCATCGACCAAAAGCTGCGCGGCTTCCGCCACGATCGTCGCGTTGTCCGGTTCGTGCTCGGGTACGTTGTCCCGCGCCGGAGTGGTGCGCAGCGGCGCCTGCAGCAGGAATCCGAGCCCGGTCGGCTTGTCGGTCGGAAAATAGACGACCAACGGCGCGCGGGGAACGCGTTTGACCAGGGCATCCGGCCCGGGACCGGTCAGTTTGAACGCGACCTCCACCCGCTGACCCGGGTGCCCGATATGGTCGAGCGGGCGGCGGTACACGCGCCAGTACTGGTGCTTGGTCACCCGCCCGTTCTGGTGAACCTCCAGCTCAACGTCGGGCGACTGCCCGCCAGGCGCGTTGCGGGAGAGCGTGGTCACGCCGCTTTCCCCTCGTATCGCAACTTCCCGAACCTGCGCGAGGAAGAGCAGCGCGACGGGGTCGAGCCGGGCGAGCCCACTACTGATCTCGCTGTGCGCGGTGTGCGGAGGCGCGTCGTCGCGATCGAACGGGAAGACGAACCTGGTGAGGTCGGGGTCCACGTCTCCTGGACACTCGGCAGGCTCCGGCCGGACGTAGTGCTGGATGCGGAAATGCTCCGAGCCGGAGTGCACCTCCGGTGCGCGGGTGTAGGCGTAGACGGACTTGAAGCCGATGCCGAACTTGCCGATGCTGGTCAGCTCGCCGGTCTTCGTGGAGACGTCGACTCCGCAGATGCCTCGCACGTCCTGCTCGTTGAAGAGGCGGCCGTCATGCTCGACGACGAGGCGATCCGCGTGCAGCGCGAAGGTGACCCGCGTAGCCCCGGCGTCCTCGGCGTTCTGCAGAAGCTCGAAGATGAAGTGGGTGCGGTCGGCGTAGAGCCGCTGCAGAAAGTCGAGGTGCCGGGTGCCCTCGCCGTACTCCCGGATGTTGTCCTCGCGGATGCGTGCGTAGTCACTGGGCATGGCTGATGATCAGCACTCCCTCCGCGATCCGGTGGCTGACGATGTCGACGCGGCGTCGTTCCTCCAGCTGCTCACGGCGCCGCTCGAAGTCACGGACGGCGTGCGCTCGTTGTGCCGTCAGCATGGTGAGGATCCGCGGCTCCGTCTCGTCGGTGAGGCGCTCGTCGAGTCGCAGCAGGCTTCGGTGGTGATGGGCTTCGAGGCTGCCGATCCGGCGGGCCAGCAGCACCTCGTTGAGCGCATGCGCCTCCCGCACCGCATCTCGGCGCCGCTGCTCGGCGTAACTGGCAAGTGCCGCATCCGCCGCACCGGGGCCGGCGGATCGCTCCTCGCTCGCGGGCCGCACGTCGGCGAGGAGCACGAAGAGGCGCCGCTCGACGGCGGGGCTGGCGGTCAACCGCGCGGCGTCCACGACGAACGGCACGGTGCGGTACTCCGGCCGAGCGGCGATCGTCTCCCAGGTGTCGCAGGCGAAGAGGTAGCTGCCCGCTGGCAGGTCCTGATCCACGACATGCAGATGAGCGCGCAGTTGTTGACCCTCGGCCGGGGCAAGTGCCTGCACGGCCAGCCGGACCAGCGGGTGGGTGGCGGTCAGGAAGGCGAGTGATCGATCGCCGCTGGCCACCTCGGCGGAGAACGTCAATCGGAGGCCGCCGTCCTTCTCGTTGAGCCATCGGCGTAGCTCCTGCACGAGCCGGCCCCCGCCGAGCTTCGCCTCGTGGCGGCCCAATGCGGTGAGCAGTTCCAACCGAGCTGGCTGAGACAGGCGTAGCCGCAGCACGTCGCCGGCCGATCGATCCAGGTGACCTAAGACCGGCGGCCACGTCACGTAGGCGCGAACGAGTTCCTCCAACTGCTGCTCGGTGACCGCTCTCCCATCCGCGACCAGGGTGTTCAGGTCGTGGGTGAGGCTGTCGTCCAGCCCCAGAAGGTCGTGGCTCGCGTCCTCGACACCGCGGGTCTCGGCGATGAGCCGTACGGCGTTGTCGGCGAGCTGCCGCGCCTGTTCCGCCATCTGCTCCGGAGTCAGTTCGGTGCTGCTCGCCACGGCGGTGAGGCCCTGCGTCATCTCACCGAGCACGCCCTCAAGGTCACCCACCGTGTCGCGGAACAGGTCGAGCCGTTCCCAACAGCGATGGAAGACCCGCTCCTCGACGGTCTCGGGCGTCACGAAGTTGAGGATCAGCACCTTTGGGCTCCGCTGCCCGAACCGGTCGATGCGGCCGATGCGCTGCTCGATGCGCATCGGGTTCCAGGGGATGTCGTAGTTGACGAGCCGATCGCAGAACTCGTAGTCGAGGCCTTCGCAGCCGACCTCGCTGGAGAGCAGGACGTCGATCGCCTCCGCGTCCGCACGGCCAAGGCGGAACCGGTCCCGCAGCAGCTGGCGATCGGGCTCGTCCACGCGACCGGTGACCACCCCGACCCGGACACCGGCCGCGGTGAGGTGTTCCACGAGGTAGTCGAGGGTGCCGAGGAAGAACGAGAAGACGAGGAGCTTGCCCGGACCGTCGGCGGCGCGCGCTTCGCGGACGGCCTGGAGCAGCCGCTCGAGCTTGGGGTCCTCTGGCGGCAGGAGCCGCGCCATCTCCCGGAGGTCCGCGTCCGTCGGCAGCGGGAGCCTCGGCGAGGAATCGTCCGGCTCCGCCTCCGGCGCATCGGTGAGATCGGTGACGGTCACCTCGTCCGCAGCCGCGATGCGGCGAGCCAGCGCGGGTAGACAGCTTGACGCCTGCCGCTCGAGGGTGTCGAGAATCAGGCGGACCACGACCGGGTCGTATCGGGTCAGCAACTGGTCGCGGCGGGCTTCGAGCAGACGCTCGTAGAACTTCCGCTGCACAGGCGTGAACGGCACCAGTACGGTGCGCGGCTCGCGGATCGTGAACCCGCCGATGTCGCGCCGCCGGGTGCGGTTCACCAGCGGAGCGAGCGTGTTCAGCTCTTCGATCTCGCGCACACACCGTACCCGGTCGTCCGTCGTCAGGACGGTCGCGCTCAACCGCGCGCGGACGCCCTGATACCGCGGGTCGATCGCGATGGCCTGCCGCCCCCAGTCGGTGGAGGCAGCGGCGTGCAAGGCGTCGAGCACCTTGTGGGTGGCATCCGGGGAGCCCTTCCGCAGCATTCGTACGGCGGCGTTGAGGTGTCGATTGGGCTCGACGACCTCGAAGAACGTCTGCCGGTCCGGGAACAGGTCCGGGCGGAGCAGGTTGAGCAGGGTGAACAGATCACGGGCGTGGGTCTGCACCGGCGTCGCCGAGAGCAGGACGAGGGCTGTGCTGATCCGGCCGAGATACTGGGCCAGCGTATGGGAGTTCGTGCCCGGCGTACGCAGGTGGTGTGCCTCGTCGGCGATCACGAGGTCGAAGGCAGGGGGCGGGTCCAGCTCTCGCAGGCCCCTGTTCCTCTTATGCGTCGGGCTCCCGTTGAGGTACGACTCCCGCGCGAACAGCTCGTAGTGCACGATGGCGCGCCGGTACTCCTGCGGCCAGGCGCCCTCCAGGTGGGCCTCGTTCAAGCAGTAGCGCAGACTCGCCGAGTCGAGCACCCGGAAGTCCTCGTCGAAGCGGCGCATCTCTTCGCGCCACTTGACGGTGAGCGCCTTGGGGCAGAGGACGAGCACGTGGTCCAGCGGCTGCCGGGCAGCCAACTCCTTCAGGATCAAGCCGGCTTCGATCGTCTTACCGACGCCGACGTCGTCGGCGATGAGCAGGCGCGGCTCGTCGGCGCGGGCGAGGCGCAGTAGCGGACGGAACTGGAACGGCACGTACGTGATCCGGGCCGCCCGCAGCGAATACACGTGATCGGTGAGCGGGTGACTGAGCCTGGCGGCGACCAGGCGGGCCCGGAACTCCGCAGGAGACAGCCCGCCGGTCGTCGCCTCCGGTGGCGCCGCCGCGAGAACCAGCTGGTCCTCCGCGTACTCGCGCAGGCTTCCCGCTTCGTGGAAGACGCGATAGCGGCCGAAGCCGTCGACGCTCTGAAGGATCTGGATGACCGGCCCGACGCGACTGGGGTCGGCTTGAACGGCAACGATGTCACCGACGTTGAATCCCACGCGCGCCCCTCGAACTCGCCCCCACGCGACCGGCCCTCGCCCGCGGCCTCGCCCGACGCCCAAGAGCATAGGCACGCGTCGACAGTCTCGACGGGGCCGTTCAGCCGTATGGAGATCGATCTGCGCCGAAGGTCGGGACTAATCCGGCTCGGGGCAGTCATCCCACGCGCCGCTCCGCTATTCGCCACCCTCCGCGTCACGTGGCTTCGGCACCTGGCGGTTGAAGCGCGGCTTGAAGGCGACGACCAGGGCTTCCTTCGTACCCTCCGGGTTGTCCATCTCCTGCCAGCGGACCTCGCACCGGCCCAGCCAGTCGGCGATGTCATCGGCCGACGCCTCGTTGTCCGGAGTGTCGAGAACCTGGCCGACCTGGTCGTGCAGCACCGACGAGTCGCGGTTGCCGTTCAGGTGCTGCCGGAGGCGATCCCGGAGACCCCGCCTGGTCCGGCCGACGTAGATGACCACGCCGCGGTCGAGAACCACGTGCACGCCAGCGGCGTTGGGAGCCTCGGCAACGGTCTCCAGGGTGTACGGCTGGGGAGCCGTGAAGCCGGCCAGTAGGTCGTCGTGCACGGTGTCGGGCATCCCCGGGACGTTACCGGCGTGGGCCCTCGTCCGCGGCCCCGCACGGGCCGTCGTGGTCGTCGCGGAGGCGGCAGCGGCCGGGCCCGTCGAGCTTGGCGCGCACCAGATTCTGGGTACGCAGGAACTGGCGATCCTCCTCGCTCAGGGTGGTCTCACCGAAGTCGATGGCGGTGACGTGACCGAGCAAGTCGCGTAGGGCTGCGGCCAGGGTGATGGCTCCGTCGAGGCTGGTCAGGGTGGTGGGTAGGTGGATGATCCAGCGGGGTGCGCTCCATCGCTGCCACCGGCTATTCGGTGAACCTGGGTCTGTGTGGCGGCAGCCGGTGTGCCGGGACTGCCACTGCCGCAGCGCCTGGCGGATGCGTTCGGCCTCGGTGTTCGCCGTGGTCAGCGCGCCGTGCAGTCGTTCGAGTTCGTCTGCAATCCGGTTGAGGTAGTCGTGCACCTGGTCGGGGTCGAGACCGCGCCCAGCGGGTTTCGAAGTCGACGGCGCGGACGTGGTGCGGGTGCAGGCATTCCCCGGTCACGTCGATCATCGCTGCGGCGCCTCCTACTCAGCGATCAGCACGCGGATCTGACGGTCGGTGAGGCCGCGCTGGTCACGGACCCGGCAGACCCAGCGGTGCAGCGGGCAGGGGTGGCGCGCGCGGTCGTTGCGGCAGCGCAGGCCGCCCCGCCACTGCTCGGCAGCGTGCACGGTGACCGCCCTGACCGCGAAGGTGACGTTTCGGCGGTGATGTGGGGCGGTAGGGGTAGCTCGCCGAAGATTTCGTCAATCGAGTCCATGTCCCCCTCCTGTCGATGGTTGTCGAGCGGCGCCGAGGTGGATGGGGATGATCGGTACGACCGTGCGTCCGTACCGACCCAGCACGCATCCCGGGCCTGCTGATGCGCCGCGACCGGTGCCGCGGCGGTTCTTCCGCCTGCCACACGTTTCGCTGGGTGCGCCGCTGGACGCGACGCGCTTGCTTCGCGTGTCGAGGCAGCGTCGCCGCGCCGCCCCGGCACTGATCGGGCATAGGTGCCCGGACGAGCCGCTCTGGTGCCAAGCCGAATCGACTCAAGGCCCAGCTATGTCACTAGGCCGTGTCTTCAAAGGTTCATAACCATTGGAGTAGCGCGGCGATGGTGACGGTGGC
>NZ_JBHSBO010000035.1:0-40573 GCF_042650685.1 Micromonospora sp. GCM10011542 | reverse complement strand
CTGGCAGAATCCAGCCGAAGCACTCCACAACTACCTCGTTGCAACAACCACTTGAAACCGCCGGTGAGGGACACCCCGATGTGCAGGATCTCGAGTCGATCAAGCAGCGGGCCGGTCAGGAGAGGGCCGTGGCGATGGTTGTCGCCGCGGCGCGGACCTGGGGGCCGACCGTGGCGATGTCCAACGGGGCGAGGGCCACCACGCCGACGCTCGCCTCCAACCCGGGTACGCCCAGCACCGGCGCGGCCACCCCGTACGCGCCGGACTGCAGCTCACCGCTGCTGCCCACCGGCTCCGCCGAGCCGGCCCGGCCGGCCAGGATGGCCCGTCCCGCCGCGCCCCGGTCCAGCGGATGCCGGGCCCCGGTCCGGTAGGCGACGTGGTACGACGTCCAGCTCGGCTCGACCACCACCAGCGCCACGCCCTCGCCACCCTCAACCACCGTCAGGTGCGCGGTGGCACCGGCCTGCTCCGCGAGCCGGCGCAGCGCGGGCAGCGCGCCCTCGGCGAGCAGCGGCTGGGCGCGTCGGGCCAGGTGCAGCACTCCCGCGCCGAGGCGGAGCCGGCCGTCGCCGTCCCGCCGCAGCATCCCGTGCCCGGTCAGCGGGGCGACCAGCCGGTAGACCGCCGCCCGTCCGATGCCGAGTCGGGCCGCCGCCTCGGTGACGGTCAGCCCACCAGGCGCGTCGGCGACCAGGTGCAGCAGTCGCAACCCCCGGTCCAGGGTCTGCGCCGTCTCGCCGCTCGGCGCGGAAGCGGCCGTGCCCGGTCCGGAAGCGGTCGGGCTCGGCCGGGCCCCCGTCGCGCTCGGCCGGGAAGCCGTTCCGCCCGGCCCGGAAGCCGTTCCGCCCTGGTCGGAGACCCACCCGGCCCGACCGGAAGCCGTGCCGGCTCGTGCCGCTGACTCACCGGGGCGTGCCGCTGGCTCACCGGGCCGCGCAGTCGCATCCACGCCTGGCAGCGTACGACCCGGCACCGGCGGACCCGGACAGGTGCGGACGGCTACCCTTGTACGGTGACGCTACGCCTGTATGACACCGCCACCCGATCGGTGCGGGACTTCGTCCCGCGGGAAGCCGGCAAGGTGGGGGTCTACCTGTGTGGTCTCACCCTCCAGGCCCCGCCGCACATCGGCCACCTTCGCTCCGGCGTCAACTATGACGTGCTGCGGCGCTGGCTGGTGACTGCGGGCTACGAGGTCACCTTCATTCGCAACGTGACCGACATCGATGACAAGATCCTGGTCAAGGCGGGCGAGCAGGGTCGGCCGTTCTGGTCGATCGCGTACGCCAACGAGCTGATCCTGGCCGAGTCGTACCGGGCGCTGAACGTGCTGGCGCCGACGTACGAGCCGCGCGCCACCGGGCACATCCCGGAGATGCACGAGCTGATCACCAAGTTGATCGCGGACGGGCACGCCTACCCGGCGACCGACGGCTCCGGCGACGTCTACTTCGACGTGGCCTCCTGGCCGGCGTACGGGTCGCTCTCCGGCCAGTCCCCCGACGCGATGCAGTCGGCCGGCGACGCCCCCGACCGGGGCAAGCGGGACCCGCGGGACTTCGCGCTCTGGAAGGGCGCCAAGCCCAGCGAGCCTGCGGACGCCTACTGGCCGTCGCCGTGGGGGCGGGGCCGCCCCGGCTGGCACATCGAGTGCTCGGCGATGTGCTGGCGGTACCTGGGTGCCGAGTTCGACATCCACGGCGGCGGGCTCGATCTCACCTTCCCGCACCACGAGAACGAGATCGCCCAGTCCCAGGCCGCCGGGCTGCCGTTCGCCCGCTACTGGGTGCACCACGGGCTGCTCAACATCGGCGGCGCGAAGATGGGCAAGTCCGCCGGCAACGCGCTGGACCTGGCGTACGTCGACTCGCTCGGGGTGCGGCCGGTGGAGCTGCGCTACTACTACGCCGCCGCGCACTACCGCTCCGTGATCGACTACTCGGAGGAGTCGCTGCGGGAGTTCGCCATCGCGTACCGGCGGATCGAGGGCTTCGTGCAGCGGGCCGCCGAGCGGGTCGGCGTCGGGCAGCTCGGCGAGCTGCCGACGGGCTTCGTGGCCGCGATGGACGACGACCTCAACACCTCTGCGGCACTGGCCGTGCTGCAACAGGTGCTCAGAGACGGCAACACCGCGCTGAGCAACGGCGACGATGTGACCGTCCGCACCACGCTGGCCTCCGTACGGGCGATGCTGGATATCCTCGGGATCGACCCCCTCGACCCGGTCTGGACCGGCGGCGGCCGCACCGACGATCTGCGTGCCGTGGTGGACTCCCTGATCGCGCTGGCCCTGGAGCAGCGTGCGCAGGCCCGGGGCCGCAGGGACTGGGCCGCCGCGGACGCGGTACGCGACCAGCTCAAGCAAGCCGGTGTGGTGGTCGAAGACACCCCCCAGGGCCCCCGTTGGACTATTGGAGAGCAGGACTGATGGCCGGCAACTCGCAGCGCCGTGGCCGGCGTCTGACGCCGAAGGCGGGCGCCCCCAAGGGCTCCGGCGGCAAGAACAAGGACTCCCTCGCGGGCCGGGGTCGCACCCTGCCCGCCGACGAGCGGCCCTGGCACAAGGGGTACTCGGGCACCGAGAAGCTGCCCCAGCGCACCGCCTGGAAGCAGGACAAGGAGCGCCGGGCGGCGGCCGAGGAGGGGCGTGCCCCCAAGATCGGTGCGCCCGGCACCAAGGACACCACCTGGGGCAAGGGTGGCGGGCGGGGCGTTCCCGTCGGTCGCGGCGGCGCCGGCGGTCGGGGCGGTAAGCCCACCGGCCGCGCGGGCGGCCCCCGGGTCGCTCCGGGGCGCAAGTCCAACCCGTCCAGGGACAGCCCGGAGCTGCTGGTCGGGCGCAACCCGGTGCTGGAGTCCCTGCGCGCCCAGGTGCCGGCGACGGCGCTCTACACCGCGCAGGGCATGGAGAGCGACGACCGGATCAACGAGATCGTCCGGACCGCGGCCGACCGGGGCATCGCCATCCTGGAGATCAGCCGGGCCGAACTGGACCGGATGACCGGCGGCGTGCTGCACCAGGGTGTCGGGCTCCAGGTGCCGCCGTTCGCGTACCAGCCGTTCGAGGACATGGTCGCCGCGGCGGTGGAGCAGCCCGCCCCGCTGCTGGTCGCGCTGGACGGCGTCACCGACCCGCGCAACCTGGGTGCGGTGATCCGCTCGGCCGCCGCGTTCGGCGCGCAGGGTGTCTTCGTACCCGAGCGGCGGGCCGCGGGGATCACCGCGACCGCCTGGCGGACCAGTGCGGGCGCGGCGGCGCGGGTGCCGGTGGCTCAGGTGACCAACCTGACCCGGTCGCTGAAGGCGTGCCGGGACGCCGGCTTCATGGTGGTCGGCCTGGACGCCGACGGCGAAACCGACCTCTACGACCTCGAGGCCGCGGTCGGCCCGCTGGTGGTGGTGGTCGGCTCGGAGGGACGTGGGCTGTCCCGGCTGGTCGGGGAGACCTGCGACCTGACCGTCAGCATCCCGATGATCTCCGACGTCGAGTCGCTCAACGCCAGCGTGGCCGCCGCGGTCGCCCTGGCCGAGGTGGCACGCCGCCGCGCGGTCGAGCTGTAACAACGTCGCAGAGGCCCCTTCCCGGACTCGGGAAGGGGCCTCTGCGCGTCCGGATCCGGCGGTACGACGAGAGGGGCGGCCCGCCGAAGCGGACCGCCCCTCTCGGTACGGCGTACGTCAGATCCGGCGGCCGGTGGCGGCGTGGAAGACGTGGCTGCGGCCGGTACGCGGCTTGACGAACACGGTGTCACCCATGTTCGGCATGGTGCGCCGGTCGGTGCGGACGACGAAGCGCTCCGAGTTGCCGCCCAGCGCGGCGTGCCCGTAGACGTTGGCGTCCGAGCCGAGGTCCTCGACCAGCTCGACCACGACCGGCATGCCGCCCTCGGTCGGGCTGACCAGGTCGCAGTCCTCCGGGCGGAAACCGACGGTCACCTTGCCGTCGCCACCCTCGGCGCGGGCCGCCTCGACCTGCTCGCGGGTCAGCGGGATGTGCAGCTCGGCGAACTCGGCGCCCTTGTCGTTCAGCGGCACGGTCTTGATGTTCATGGCGGGGGAGCCCATGAAGCCGGCGACGAAGACGTTGGCCGGGGTGTCGTAGAGCGCCCGCGGGGTGTCCACCTGCTGGAGGACGCCGTCGAGCAGCACGGCGACCCGGTGACCCATGGTCATGGCCTCGACCTGGTCGTGGGTGACGTAGACCGTGGTGACGCCCAGCTTCGCCTGCAGCGACGCGATCTGGGTACGGGTCTGCACGCGCAGCTTGGCGTCGAGGTTCGACAGCGGCTCGTCCATGAGGAAGACCTGCGGCTCGCGGACGATCGCCCGGCCCATTGCGACCCGCTGGCGCTGACCACCGGAGAGCGCCTTCGGCTTGCGGCTGAGGAACTCCTCCAGCTGGAGCAGCCCGGCCGCCTCCTTGACCCGCCGGTCGATCTCCGACTTGGAGGTCTTGCGCAGCTTCAGCGCGAACGCCATGTTCTCGTACACCGTCATGTGCGGGTAGAGGGCGTAGTTCTGGAAGACCATCGCGATGTCGCGGGCCTTGGGGGGCAGGTGGGTGACGTCACGCTGGTCGATGTAGATCGAGCCGGCGTCGACGTCCTCCAGGCCGGCGAGCATCCGCAGGCTGGTGGACTTGCCGCAGCCGGAGGGACCGACCAGGACGAGGAACTCGCCGTCGCCGATCTCGAGGTCCAGCTCGTTGACGGCAGGACGCTCGGTGCCCGGGTAGATCCGGGACGCCTTGGAATAGGTGACCGTAGCCATGGTGAAGCGCTTCCTTTCACCGGCAGGAACGTGCCGGACGATCCGAGTGAAGGAGCGACCGGCACGTGCCCGTGCCGGTCAGCGAACGGCGAGCCGCTCGCGGGGGCGCTCGGCTGTCGTTCGTGTCACTGCACCGTAAACGCCTTTGGGCGCGCTGCCAAGGTGAGCGGCCCAGGATGCGGGCCACGGCATACGCATTCCGGGCACTCCGGCACGGGAGGACACCAATCGGTTCGGCCGGCTGGCGACCGGATCCGGCCCTATCGTCGGGTTGCTGACGTTTCCCGTGCTCGGGAGCCCTGGCGAGCGGGATATCCAGACGTCAGTCGCTATGCTGGCCTCGACGCACACGCCCCTGTAGCTCAGCTGGCCAGAGCACTCGCCTTGTAAGCGAGATGTCGCCGGTTCGATCCCGGCCGGGGGCTCCATTTCACCCAGGCAATTTGCATCGGGCGTTGTCGCGAGCCGACTGCTCGACAGCAACGCTGACAGCAACCGGGGTCACGACAGCCGCCCATCGAGCTTGCCGAGCGCCTGACGCATCGCGTCGAGGTTGGCGTGAGCGTAGACCTTGAGAGTGATCTTCACGTCGGCGTGCGATTATCCTCGCCGTGCACCTCCTGCCGGTGAAGGTTCGGCAAAGGAGCACGGCCGAGACAGCCACGCCATAGCGTGAGCGCCGACGGCAGTAGGGTGCGGCGCACCGGCGACGTATCGATGGAGTACCCGGCGTGTCGTGGATCCGAACGGGGGTCGCTTCCATGGTAATGAAATTCATCAAAGAGGCGCTGTCGCGCAGCGCGGAGTCGGATGACGATCGACGGAAGCTCGCGTCGATGACGGACCCGACGAATCCCGCAGCGCGATCGGCGGACGGCTCGGGGCCGAGTGACGCGACGATCCTGAATTTCGCCCTCAACCTCGAATACCTCGAAGCGGAGTTCTACCTTCGCGCCATTACGGGGCAGGGTCTGCCTGACGAGATGACCACCGGTACCGGCACCCGGGGTGAGGTGACCGGTGGGGGCATGGTCAACTTCAGCAATTCGGTGGTGCGCAAGTTCGCACGGGAGATCGCCTCGGACGAGCAGCAGCATGTGGCCTTCCTGCGGTCCGCCCTCGGGGAGCACGCCGTTTCCCGTCCGGCGATCTCTCTTGACACGAGCTTCACCGCGGCGGCCACCGCGGCCGGGCTCATCAAGTCGGGCGAGATGTTCGACCCGTACGCCAACGATCTCAACTTCCTGTTCGCCGCGTTCCTGTTCGAGGACGTCGGCGTCTCCGCTTTCAAGGGAGCGGCACCGCTGCTGTCCAACAAGACGTACCTGGACGCGGCCGCGGGCCTGCTCGCCACGGAGGCGTACCACGCCGGGATCGTCCGCTCCGCGCTCTACAACGAAGGCATGATCGACGAGGCTGTCTTCGCGGGCGTGCAGAAGCTCTCCGACGCCCGCAACAGTCTCGACGGACCGGTCGACGACGACCAGGGTATCGGCACCAGCGCCGAGGCGAACCTCGTTCCCACGGACGCCAACGGCATCGCCTACGGCCGCTCGGCCCAGTCGGTCCTGAATATCGTTTACCTCAACGCGAGCCCGGCGAACTCCGGCGGCTTCTATCCCTCCGGCCTTAACGGCGACATCGCGATGAGCGGCGGGGCAGCCAGCTAATCACCTGGCCATCGCCGCGGTCCCGGCGCGCACTGGGCTGCGTGTTCCCGGGCCTGTACCGGACGGCCCGTACGCCCGGCACACGGCCAGCGCCGGACTCCACGCCGGCGGCACCGGCTCGCCGCCTTCACCGCAGGGGTCTTCTACCAGGACAACGCACAACACCTCTCCATCGGCGACCGGTTGGCGGGGGCTAAACCCTTCCTAAACTGCGTGTCGGTCCAGTTGGTCCTCGCGCACCCGGAACCGCGTCTGTCCGTCCGCCGCTTCGACTGCATCCCGCCGGGTGGAGACGACCACGGCGCGGTCCTCGTCGTTGCCCACGATGCTGCATCCCAGTCGAACTGGTGCTGGCAAACGAGCGCCAGCGTCGAGCTGACCACAGGTGAAGACGGAAACCTTGTCGACGAAGAACCACGGCTTCCCGTCAGCATCGACCAGGCGGACACGTATCCAGCCCGGGAAGTCGTGGCTGACCCAGGCCACCACCTCGCAGCGGACAAAGCATTCTTCGTGAGACATGGGCCGATCCTGCCCGCATTCGCGTGAGGGGCCAACCGGCGATGAGGAACGCCGGGTCAGGGGGATCCAGGCTGTCGACAGCAACGCTGACAGCAACTGAGCCGGACAGCGGCACGCTGACAAGCACGGGCATGAACGAAGCTCCGAGCGTGCAGCCGTTCCCAGACACGCGCGGACGCAGCGCCAGAGCTCAGACGAAACTCAGGCCGAGGGTGCGGGGTTATGCCGCGAGTGCGGTGAGTTGGGCTTGGTAGCCGAGGTCGTGTAGCTGGCGTAGCAGTTGGTTCTTGCGGGTCTCGGGGTCGTCTCGGTGGGTGTAGTAGTCGGTGCCGAGGTCGGTGTAGGTGGTGTCGTTGGCGAGTAGGTGCCAGATGATGATCAGGATGGTGTGGGCGATGGCGACGGCGGCTTTCTTGCCGCCGGTCTTGCCGAAGCGTCGGTGCAGGCGGCGGTAGCGGGCGCCGAGTCGGGTGCTGGTGCGGGAGGTGGCCCAGGCGGCTTCGACCAGGACGGTGGCGAGGTGGGGGTTGCCGTGGCGGGTGGTGCCTTTCCTGCGTTTGCCGGCTGATTCGTGGTTGCCCGGGCGGAGGCCGGCCCAGGACGCGAGGTGGGCTGGGGTGGGGAAGCGGGTCATGTCCACGCCGATCTCGGAGATGATCGTCTGGGCGGCGCGGTCACCCACCCCCGGGATCGTCTTGAGCCGGTCCCGCTGTGTTGCGAACGGGGTGATGGCCTCGTCGATGCGGGCGTCGAGCTTGCTGATCATGTCGTTGAGGTGATCGATGTGGGTCAGGTGCAGCCGGCAGAGCAGGCCGTGGTGGTCGGCGAACCGGCCCGCGAGGGCGAAAGCCAGGTCGGGGATCTTCTTGCGCAGCACACCTCTGGCCAGGTCGGCCAACACCGCTGGATCCCGCTCGCCGGCGATGAGTGCCTCGATCATCGCCCGCCCGGACACGCCGATGGCGTCAGAGGCGACGGAATCGAGCTTGATGCCGCCGTCTTCGAGGACTTTGTGCAGCCGTTGGGTCTCGCGGGTGCGTTCCTCGATCAGCTTCTTTCGGTAGCGGGTCAGTTCCCGGATCGCGGCGATCTCGGCCGGCGGGATGAAACTGCCCCGTAGCAGTCCCACCTCGCACAGTTCGGCCAGCCACACCGCGTCGGAGGCGTCGGTTTTGCGGCCCGGCACGTTTTTGACGTGGTGGGCGTTGCACAGCAGGATCTCCAGCCCGTCAGCCTCTGTCAGGGCGTGGAAGACCGGCCGCCAGTACACGCCGGTGGCCTCCATCGCCACATGCGTGACCTGCTCGGCGACCAGCCAGCCGGTCATCTCCCGCAGCGCGCTGTAGAAGGTGGGGTACTTGCGTACCTGTTGGCGGCGCTGCCCGACCTGCTCGCCCGGGACCCGGACCGCCACCGTGATCTGCTTCTTGTGCACGTCGATCGCCGCGACCCGCGGATACACGATCTCCACGACGCCTCCAAGGTGGAACTGAGCCGATAAGGCGCCGCCCGCGGAACCCGCGAAAGATCAAGAAACTCAGACACGCGCTCATAGCGGCAACCCGGGGTACCTACCGGGGCGGGTTCCAGCGTCACTCTTGTAAACGGGCTCGCAGGTGCCAAGCTCTGTCGACGTCGGCGGGCGACACATCGAGTTTCACAAACCCGTGGGTGCCTCGCCAGGGGCATCTTCCTCTTGTAAGCGAGATGTCGCCGGTTCGATCCCGGCCGGGGGCTCCATTGCACCCAGGCGTTCCGGTCACCCGCTCAGCAGGCCGTATCCGAAGTGGTTGACGCGGAATCCGGATCCCGAGAAGTCGACCGGCCGCTGCTGGGCGACCGGCACGAGGCGCGACATGGCTGGCCCGCCGCCGGGGAGCGAACGTGTCTGCAGCCGCAGGGTGGTGATGAGACCGTACGGTTCGCCGGCCTCCTGCTGCCGCATGTCCTCGTATTTCGCCTCGGTGAACATCTCGAGCGGGCCGGTGCCGTCCAGGTCGAGGATCGCCACCGCCGACCCCAGGTAGTCGCTGGGTTCCGGGCGGTCGCTGAGTGCCCTGGTCGACTCCTCGAACTCGGGCTGTGGCTTGGGCCAGCTGCCGGCCGCGACGTTCTGGGTGTAGACGATTGAGCCGGCGCCGGTGGGGCCCTGCGGGGTGCCGGGAACCAACGTCACCGAACCGGCGTCCGCCACCGCGCCCACGGTCATCGTCATCGCGCCGATCAGCAGGTCCGGGATGCCGTCGCCGGTCACGTCGCCGGTCGCCAGCGCCTCGCCGAAGTGGCCGCCGTTGGCGTCCCGGTCGGGGTTGTCGGGTACTCCGGCGGTGTCCTGGTCGATGACCCGGCGACCCGCCCAGGCCAGGCCGGCGGACGTGCCGGGAAGGTAGACGACCCTGCCGCCCGAGCTGCGGGGCAGCCCCAGGACGAGGTCCGCCCGGCCGTCCCGGTTCAGGTCCGACATCACCATCACGTCCACCGGGATGCTGTCGCCGGCGGTGTCGCGCTGGCCTTCGACCTTCGTGACCTTGGCGGCGTTGGGCCCATTGGTCGAGCCGGGGAAGAGTGTCAGCATGCCGTGCGAGTCGGACTCGGAGGTGCCCCGCCTGGACCCGTTGACGACGAGATCGTCGTAGCCGTCGCCGGTGAGGTCACCGATCGCCAGCTGGCTGCCGAAGTGCTCATCCACCAGGCCGGACCAGCGGGGTACGACCTGGCAGACCTTCACCGAGCCGACCAGGGTGAGACCGTTCCGGGTGCCCGACAGCACCGTGACCGAGCCCCGGAACGCCCCGTCGCGCTCCGGGGTCGCGCCGCCGTCGCTGACGGCCAGCTCGTCGTCGCCGTCGTTGTCGAGGTCACCGGCCGCGAGTGTGCCCACGTGCAGCCCCGGCAGGAGCGCCGCCTGGTCGCGATCGAGCCCGTCCGGGCCGCCGTCGTAGACGAAGATCCCGTGCTCGAAGGCGCTCGTGCTGAGCATCCGGAAGGCGGCGACCGCGAGGTCCTGGAAGCCGTCGCCGTTGAAGTCACCCGCGGTGAACTCAGGCGCAAACCGATACGGGGGGTCGGCGACGGCGGGTGCGGTCACGGTGTCCCGACGGGTGACGCGGGAGTACCGGACCTGCAGAGCGAACCCGCCGGGGCTCGCCGAACTGCCGACGACCAGTTCGTCCCTGCCGTCCCCGTCGATGTCGAACCGGGGCTTGGCGCGGCCGGTTGAGGTCGCCGCCGTGGTCGGTGGCGCGGTTGCCGCCGTCCGGCTGCCGGTGGTCGCCGTGGCGGACCGCTCCGGCTGCCCGACAGCCTGCTTCCCGGTCTCCTGCTCGCGGGCGACGACAGCTTCAGCGGTCGCCTGAGTCGGCCGGGGCGGAGTGGTCGGCTCGCTGGCGGCGCTCGGTACACAGGCGACCATGCTCAGCAGCGACAGAACTCCGACGGCGGCCCCACGTGTTCCCCGTGCAATATTCACGCTGTTCCCTGTCGGCGGTGGGTCGCGGAGGATGAGGTTAGCCGATCTCCGGACCCGCGTGAAGATCAGCCGCGGGACTTGGCTGCACTCCCCTGGGCGGGTGGGACTTCTATAGTTACCGGCAGTACCGATCGCGAGGAGGCGTATGAAGCCCGTCGTCGCGGCGCTCCTCGCGCAGATACGGCGCCACTCGGAGCAGGAGCAGACCGCTCTCCTGGGCGAGCGGACCAGACGGCGGCAGACGATCGCCGGCCTGGCCGCGGCGTTGGTCCTCCTGCTGCTCGCGCTCGCGACGGTGCCGCTGGCGTACGCCGCGCCGGTCGGGGGCTGGCAGAGCGTGGCGGTGCTCGTGGCCACTCCGCTGCTGGCGTCCACCTGGGGCGCCCTGGTGCGCAACGCGTACGACGGCATGAGCAACTGGTTGCGGGCGGCGGCCGTGGGGTCGGCGGCCGGGGTCATCGCCTTCCTGCTGTTCGTCGCCGCCCAGCTCTCCACCAACCCGGACCTCCTGGCCGGTGAACGCGCGCGGCAGCTCGTCTTCTTCGTGCTGGCCATCGGGTTCATCGGTGGCTTCACGTCCGAGACCGTGTACCGGAAGTTGCAGACCCAGGACGTCGCGCAGACGTCCGTTCTCCCACCGGGCCGATGAGTCGCGCCACGGAGGAGTCCAACCGGGCGATGCTTCGCGCCCGGGACGCCATGGACCGGGCGTACGCCGAGCCGTTGGACATCCCCGCGCTGGCACGCATCGCGCACGTCTCGGAGGCGCACTTCATCCGGACCTTCCGGGCCACGTTCGGCGAGACCCCGCACCGCTACCTGCAACGCCGCCGGGTGGAGCGGGCGATGTCGCTGCTGCTAGAGACCGGGCGGGACGTCACCGACATCTGCTTCGCGGTCGGGTTCAGCAGCCTGGGGACGTTCAGCCGGACGTTCCGGCAGATCGTCGGCGAGTCGCCGACCGACTTCCGCCGGCGCACCGCGCCGCCCGGCGTGCCGTCCTGCTTCGTGAAGGCCTGGACCAGACCCAGCAGTTTTGGATAAGCGGCAGGCCAGGGCCACCCTCTAGCGTCGTTGGCATGACGATGAACGCGATCACCCGCTCCCAGATCTACGTCCTCGACCAGGACGAGGCCCTCGACTTCTACGTCGGAAAGCTCGGCATGGAGGTCAACACCGACCAGGATCTCGGCTTCATGCGCTGGCTGACGGTCAACCTGCCCGGCGACCCGGAGCGCGAGATCCTGCTGGAGAAGCCGGGCCCGCCGGCCCTGGATCCGGCCACCGCCGAGCAGGTCCGGGAACTGCTGACCAAGGGCGCCCTGGGCGGCTGGCTCAGCATCACCACCGACGACGCCCGCAAGACCTACGAGGACCTCGTCGCGAAGGGCGTCGACATCACCGACGAGCCGACCGAGCGCCCGTACGGGATCGACTTCGGCGTCCGGGACCCGTTCGGCAACAAGATCCGCATCGGCCAGATGTTCCCCCGGGCCTGACGGGAGCGGAGCGATGACACAGGCCATGCCACTTCCCGTGCTCCAACCGGCGGCCGCCGCCGGCCGGGACCGGGCCCTGCTCGCCGGCGGCGTCCTCGCCGGCCCGATCTTCGTCGGCTCGGTGCTGCTCCAGGCGCTGACCCGGGACGGCTTCGACTTCCGGCGGCACCCGGCCAGTGTGCTGAGCACCGGCGACCTCGGCTGGATCCAGATCGCCACGTTCCTGGTCACCGGGGTGCTCTGCCTGGCCGCCGCCGGGGCGCTGCGGCGCTCGGCGTGCACCGGGTCGGTCTGGGTCCCCCGTCTGCTCGGCCTGTACGGGCTGGGCCTGATGGGTGCCGCAATCTTCAGTGCCGACCCGGCCGACGGGTTCCCGGTCGGCACACCCCGGGGCGCGGGTCAGATCAGCTGGCACGGTGGGCTGCACTTCCTGGTGGCGGCGGTCGCGTTCGTGTCGCTGATCGTGGCGACGGTGCTGGTCGGGCTCCGGGCCGCACGGCGGGGGGCGCGGGCCCGGGCCGCGTACAGCCTGGCGACCGGGACCTTCTTCGCGGTGGCCTGGCTGGCGCTGATGGTCCGGCCGGCCCCGGCCGCGATGGTCGCCTTCGGGCTGGCGGTGACGGCCGGCTGGCTCTGGGTGTCGGTCACCCTCGCCCGGGCGGCGGCGGGCCGGGCGGACTGAGGTCAGGAATTGATCGTCGGGAGGCGCGGGGTCCACGCCGCGCCTCCCGGTGTGCTGGGGTGTGGGGCATGACGACCCGGTTGTTGTATCTCGCCCGGCACGGCGAGCAGGATCCCGCCGCGACCGATTCGGGCCTCTCCGAGCGGGGCCGCCGGCAGGCGAGACTGCTCGGCGAGCGGTTGCGGGGGCTGCCGTTCGCCGCCGTGCACCACGGCCCGCTGTGCCGGGCCGCGCAGACCGCCGAGCTGGTCGCCGCGTCGCTGCCCGGGGTTCCGGTGTACGCGACCGAGCTGGCCGGAGACCACCTGCCGCACGACACCCCGCCCGCCGGCCTGTCTCCGGCGTACGTCAGCTTCCTGGCCCGGTTCTCGGCCGCCCAGCGGATCGACGGACCGCAGGTGACGGCGGCGGCGGTGCGGCGGTTCACCGGCCCGCCGGAGGGCGCCGAGCCGATCCGCGAGCTGGTGGTCACGCACAACTTCCTGATCGCCTGGCTGGTCCGGCACGCTCTGGCCGCGCCGGAGCGGCGCTGGCTCGGGCTGAACCAGCACAACGCCGGCCTGACCGTCATCCGGTACAGCGCGGCCGGCCCGCCGAACCTGATCGCCTTCAACGACGTCGCGCACCTGCCGCCGGAGTTGCGCGGCACCGGGCTGCCCTCGGACTACCTGGTCTGAGCGCGGGGGCCGTCAGCCGGTGGCCCGTAGCAGCAGCTCGACGAGCGCCCGGGTCGCTGGCGGCGGCGGCGCGTCGGCGGGGCAGTCGACGTACTCGGTCTCCACGGCACCGACGGTCAGCCGGTAGCTGAACACGTCCGCGCAGCCGGTCGGGGTGGGCGAGCGGCGGGCCTCCTCGGCCAGCCGTGGGTCGGCGGCGAGCCCGTGCAGCCTGCCCAGGTCGGCCGGATCGAGGCGTCCCGTGCGCCTGCTGCCGGCCCGGTCCACCGCCGTCCACCGGCCGTCGGGCTCGACGGTCACCGTGTCTCCACGGCCGGCGAAGCCGCCGGAGCGGGTCAGCACGATCCGGGTGGCCGTGGCCGTGGCCGTGGCCGTGGCCGTGGTGGGGCCCGGGCCGCTCGGAGCGGGCGTGGCCGGGAGCGTGCCCGGGGTGGGGGTCGGCGCGGACGGGGCGCCGGAGCCGCCGCTGGTGGCGGGGGTGGTGCCGGTCCGGTCGGCGGCGGTGCAGCCGGCCAGGACGGCGAGGAGCAGCACGAGGGTGACGCCCATCGTCGATGCGGATCTCATATCGCTCGGACGCGCGGCTCGGACGCCCGGTTCCCTTGTCAAGCCCCTCATCCGAACGGTCACTGTCGATGTCTGGGAGCGGTCCAACCCTTCTCTTTTCTTCGATACATAGCTATATCTACATACGTGACTACCCCCGTCACAACTTCCCCCCTTCAGGAGGGCACGTGAAACGACCCCTCGCCGCCGTCAGCGCAGCGCTGCTCACCAGCGGCCTGCTGACCTGCGTCGCCACCGCGGCGCACGCGGCTCCGCCCACCGCTCCCACGCCGGACGCCTCCGCCGCGGCCCGCGCGACGACCGTCCTCCGTACGAACCCCGGCGCCGTCCAGGGTTCCGCCGCCGAGTCCTACCGGGTGCACAGCACCAAGGTGGACGCCAGCGGCGCCGCGCACACCCGTTACACCCGCACCTATCAGGGTCTGCGGGTGTACGGCGGTGACTTCGTCATCCACACCACGCCGGACGGCGGCTACGCCGGCTCCTCGGTCGGTCTGGCCGCACCGCTGACCCTCGGCACCACGGCCAAGGTCTCCGAGGCGGCGGCGAAGAAGACCGCCCGCGCCGAGTTCACCGGCCGGGCCGAGGCCGTGGGTACCCCGGAACTCTTCGTCGACGCCAGCTCCGGCCGTGGCCGGCTGGCCTGGGAGACCGTGGTCAGCGGCTGGCAGCCCGACGGGCAGACCCCGTCGCGGTTGCACGTGGTCACCGACGCCAGCACCGGCGCCGCGATCGGGTCGTACGACGAAATCGAGGCGGTCGCCGGCACCGGCAACAGCCTCTACTCGGGCGCGGTGAGCATCGACACGACGCTCTCCGGCAGCACGTACCAGATGATCGACCCGACGCACGGCAACGGCTCGACGTGCGACATGAACAACGGCACGTCGAGCTGCACCACCTTCACCGACGCGGACAACACCTGGGGCACCGGGGCCAACTCCAACCGGCAGTCCGCCGGCGTGGACGCGCACTTCGGCGCCGCCAAGACGTTCGACTACTACAAGAACGTGCACGCCCGTAACGGCATCTTCGGCAACGGCACCGGCGTGCCGAGCCGGGTGCACTACGGCAGCAACTACGTCAACGCCTTCTGGGACGGCTCCCGGATGACGTACGGCGACGGCTCGGGCAACGCCCGCCCGCTGGTGTCGCTCGACGTGGCCGCGCACGAGATGAGCCACGGCGTCACCGAGAACGTGGTGCCCGGCGGTCTGACCTACTCGGGTGAGTCCGGCGGTCTGAACGAGGCCACCAGCGACATCTTCGGCAACATGGTCGAGTTCTACGCCAACACGTCGGCCGACCCCGGCGACTACCAGGTCGGCGAGAAGATCAACATCAACGGCAACGGCACGCCGCTGCGCTACATGTACAACCCGTCGCTGGACGGCTCGTCCGACAGCTGCTGGTCCACCAGCACGAAGAACAAGGACGTGCACTACTCCTCCGGCGTGGCCAACCACTTCTACTTCAACCTGGCCGAGGGCACCGGCGCCACCTCGTACGGCACCTCGCCGGTCTGCGGCTCCGCCCCGGCGGTGACCGGCATCGGCCGGGCCAAGGCCGAGAAGATCTGGTTCCGCGCGCTGGACGTGTACTTCACCTCCAACACGTCGTACGTCAACAGCAGCAACCCGGCGAACACCGCCCGCGCCTACAGCCTGCGGGCGGCCACCGACCTGTACGGCAGCTGCTCCGCCGAGTACAAGGCCGTGCAGGCCGCCTGGACCGCGGTGAACGTGGCCGGCAACGACGCGCCCTGCTCGACCGGCAACGACTTCTCGGTGTCGCTGTCGCCGACGGCCGGCTCGGTGAACCCGGGCAGCTCCGTTTCCACCACCGTGGCGACCGCGACCACCAGCGGCTCGGCGCAGACCGTGACGTTCTCCGCGTCGGGCCTGCCCACCGGCGCCACCGCCGCGTTCAGCCCGTCGTCGGTCACCTCCGGCGGCTCGTCGACCCTCACCGTCAGCACATCGGCGAGCACCCCGGCCGGCACGTACTCGATCACCGTGAACGGCGCGGGCGCGGTCACCCGGACCGCGACGTACACGCTGACCGTCAACGGCACCGGCGGCGGTTGCTCGGCGCCGGGCCAGAAGCTGGCCAACCCGGGCTTCGAGTCCGGCGCGACCGGCTGGACGGCCACCTCCGGCGTGATCACCAACTCCGCCAGCCAGCCCGCCCGCACCGGTTCGTACAAGGCGTGGCTGGACGGGTACGGCAGCAGTCACACCGACACGCTCGCCCAGTCGGTGAGCCTGCCGTCGGGCTGCTCGTCGTACACCGTCAGCTTCTGGCTGCACATCGACACCGCCGAGACCACCACCGGCACCGCGTACGACACGCTGCGCGTGCAGGTGCTGAACGCCGGTGGGACGGTGCTGGCCACGCTGGCGACCTACTCGAACCTGAACAAGGCCGCCGGCTACAGCCAGAAGTCCTTCTCGCTGGCCCCGTACGCCGGTCAGACCCTCTCGCTGAAGCTCACCGGCAGCGAGGACTCCTCGTTGCAGACGTCCTTCGTGGTCGACGACACCGCGCTGAATGTCTCCTGACCTGACGCCCCCGGTACCAGCGGGCCCGACGGCCACCCCTCGCGGGTGGGCGCCGGGCCCGCGCCGTTATGGTCGCGACCTAAGGAAGGGCACCTTGTTAACGCCTGCGGTAGAGGAAGGGTCCCTTCCTAACTCAGGCCGGTGACGACCGACGTGGTGGCGGCTCGAGGCGTGCCGGGGATGGGGTGGACGTGTCGGACGCGGAATTGACCGTCGAGGTGACCGGTCCGGTGGCGACGGTGGTCATCCGGAATCCGACCCGACGCAACGCGATGACGGCGGCCATGTGGCGGCAGTTGCCGGAGCTGCTCGACCGGCTGGAGGGCGATCCCGACGTACGGGCGCTGGTGCTCACCGGCGCCGGCGACGCCTTCTGCGCCGGGGCGGACCTCGGGGACCTGGCCGAGCTGCTGGACGCCGGCGACGCCAGCATCGCGGTGACCGCCGAGGAGCGGTTGGCCGCCTTCGCCAAGCCCACCGTCGCCGCGATCCGGGGCGCCTGCGTCGGCGGCGGCTGCCAGCTCGCGGTCGCCTGCGACCTGCGCATCGCCACCGAGGACGCCCGCTTCGGCGTACCGCCGGCCCGGCTCGGGCTGGTCTACCCGGCGCCGACCACCCGCCGGCTGGCTCGACTGATCGGCCCGTCCGCCGCGAAACACCTGCTCTTCACCGCCGAGCTGATCGACGCCGAGCGCGCCCTGCGGGTCGGCCTGGTCGACGAGGTGCTGCCGGGCGACCGGCTCGCCGCCCGGGTCGACGAGATCACGGCGGCGATCGCCCAGCGCTCGCCGTTGAGTGTCGCCGCCGCCAAGGAGATCGTCGACGACCGGGCCGACCCGGCGCGGGTGGCCTGGTGGCACCGGAGGGTGGTGAACAGCGGCGAGGCCCGGGAGGGCGTGGCGGCCATTGCCGAGCGCCGGGCACCCCGCTTCGCCTGGCGACCGCCCACCGATGCCTGATCGCGTGGGTCGCCAACGACCCTCAACCGGCCCCGGACCGTCGGACGGATCCGCCCGGCCAGCCACGGACCTACCTGCGCCGCAGCGGACACGCGCCGGGCCGCGCGCCGCCTGACGGCTGGCCGCGTGTGCGGTACGGCCGTCGATGGGTATCCCCCGGGGCGACCATGGGATCGGGGGCCATGATGGACGCGTCGACTCCGCAGTGGGCCCGCAAGGCGAGCGGCCTGCGGCGCGTACTCGTGGTGCTGCTGCCGGTCCTGGCGGGTGCCCTCGCCGTCGGCGTGTTCACGGGTGGCCGCGACACGGGCATCTTCGACGGCGACCCGCCGACCTGGGCTAGCGTCCTGGGCGGCATCCTGGTGCTGGCCGGACTCGGCCTGGAGACCGCCGTGATCGGGTCGGCGTCGCGATCATGAGTCTGGGTCAGGCACTCATGCAGAACGCGCCCTTCTGGGCGGTCATCTTCGCCGCAGTGGCACTGCTGGCCATCGGCGCGGTCGCATCCTC
Organism: Micromonospora sp. GCM10011542; assembly: GCF_042650685.1. NCBI lineage: Bacteria > Bacillati > Actinomycetota > Actinomycetes > Micromonosporales > Micromonosporaceae > Micromonospora > Micromonospora sp. GCM10011542. The sequence goes on along the minus strand of NZ_JBHSBO010000035.1, from coordinate 22,684 downwards.
GCTTCGCAACGCCCGCCGGGCGGAGGCCTTCCTGCGTGCCCGACCCGCCCCGGCGGACCGGTAGCTCGCACAACCGGCCCGGACGTCGCCATTCGACCAGCTCAATACCCGACTGGTGCTCGGCGGGGCGGTACGGCAGGCTGTCCATCGTGCAGCGTGATCAGTTGCTTGCGGGCCGCTACCGGCTCCTGGAGCGTCTCGGCAGTGGCGGTATGTCCGAGGTTCACCGCGCCTACGACGAGGTGTTGGAACGGGACGTGGCGGTCAAGGTCCTCGCCGCCTCGGATGCCGGCGCCGGGCGGCGGATCCGTGCCGAGGCCAAGGCGGCGGCCCGGCTGGCCCACCCCAACGTGACGAACGTCTACGACTACGGCGAGTCGGAGCTGGACGGTGCCCGGGTGCCGTTCGTGGTGATGGAGCTGCTGCGTGGCCGTACCCTCGAACAACGGCTCGCCGCCGGGCCGTTGCCGCCCCCGGCCGGCCTGCGGATCTGCGCCGAGGTGGCGGCCGCCCTCGCGGCCGCGCACGCGCAGGGTCTGGTGCACCGCGACGTGAAGCCGGCCAACGTGATGCTCACGCCGTCCGGGGCGAAGGTGCTGGACTTCGGCATCGCGGCGGTCGCCGGCGAGCCGGAGATCGACTTCGAGGGGCGGCTGCTCGGCACACCGGCCTACCTCGCGCCGGAGCGACTGGAGGCCGGCGAGGTGCTGCCGGCCTGCGACGTGTACGCCCTCGGCCTGCTCGTGCACCGGGTGCTCACCGGCCGGCTGCCCTGGGGCGCCGAGACGCAGACCGGGATGCTCCGCGCGAACGCGCATGTCGAACCCGACCCGCTCCCGGAGATCGCCGGGGTGTCGGCCGAGATCTACCGGCTCTACCGGTGGTGCCTGGCCAAGGACCCCGCCGACCGCCCGCCGGCCGCCGAGGCGGCCCGTGTCCTGGCTGCCGCCGCAGCGGGCGAACCGGCCACCGCCCCGGCCGGCGCCGCTACCGCCCCGGCCGGCGCCGCTACCGCCCCGGCCGGCGCCGCTACCGCCCCGGCCGGCGCCGCTACCGCCCCGGCCGGCGCAACCGGTTCGACCGGGGCTCCGGCCGGCACCGTAGCCGGTTCGGGCGGCGGTCCCGCCCCAGCCGCCGCCGGCACGCCGTCGGACGGGGCGATCGACCGGGCCGTCCTGGCTCGGCCGGCCGCGCTGTCGAGCGCCGCACCGAGTGGACCGGCCACTGCGGCTGCCGGTCAGCGCGCGACCCGGCAGCGGTCCTGGCGTCGGCGGCGAGCCGCGCTGGCGATCGGCGGTGCGGTGTTCGCCGCGGTGGCGGTGGCCGGTTCGCTCGGCGATCTGAGCAACCAGCGGCTGGGTCCCGTGGAGACGCCACGGACCGGTCTCGGGTCCGGCCGCACCACCACCGTCGGCCTGCCGGTACCCGCCGAGCCGATCGAGCCGGTGGCCACCGCCAGTTCCCGGCCGCCCGCCGCACCGCCGGTGACCGGCCTGCCGGCCGGTTCCCCGACCGGCCCCACAAGTACCCAGGGGCCCACCCCGGCCGCCACCAGCCCCGCACCCACCCCGACCGGCACCGGCAGTGCGCCCACGCCGACCCTGAGCCCGACGCCGGGTGCCGGAGTGCCCGTCGACGCCCGGGGCGGGACGATCACCGTGCGCTGCCTGGGAAAGTCGGTCGAGGTGCTGTCGGTGACGCCCGCATCCGGCTACCACGCCGCGGCGTACGACGCCGGGCCGGCGAAGCAGATCGAGGTCGAGCTGACCTCCGCCGACAACCGCAGCGCGATCCGGGTGCTCTGCGCCAACGGCCGGCTGGTGTCGCAGGTCAAGGAGCGAAAGCCGTGACCGGGGCCGGCGGGCACCGCGCCGTGGGCGTACCCCCGATGCGGTCCCCCGTTCCCGCCGGCCGGTCCATCACCGCCCGACGAGCGCGGCCCAGCCCGGGTTCACCGGCTCACGGCGCAGCGGCATGCCCGCCTCCGCCGGCGTCCGGTCACCCTTGCGCTGGTTGCACTCATAGCAGGCGGCCGTCGTGTTCCGCCAGGTGTTCCGGCCGCCGCGCGAGCGGGGCAGGATGTGGTCGATCGTGGACGCCGCTCCGCCGCAGTACGCGCAGCAGTGTGCGTCCCGGCGCAGCACCCCGGCGCGGGACCAGCCCGGCCCCGAGCCGAACCGCCACCTGGTGACCACGTACCGGACCAGCCGGACCACCCGGGGCATCGGGAAGACCCCGATGACCTGGTCCGGCTCGGCCTCGTGGATCTCGGCGACCCGGCGGCAGAGCATCCGCACGGCGTGCTGGACGGTGACCCGGTGCAGCGGGCCGAGGTCGGCGTTGATGACGAGGACGGCGTCCACCGGGATCTCCCTCCGTGGTGGTTGGTCGGACGAACACACTCCGGGCGGCGAAGAGCCGCCCGGTCCGGCTGTCGGAGGGGCGGCTCGGTGCGTACGGGTACGCGTCAGTCCGGCCGGCTCACCCCGGGACCTTCCGCTCGGCAACCGTCGACGGGCAGCGTCGACGACACGTCGGCGACGTGCGACTTCGTCATGATCGGCCCCCGGTGCGCTGGTTGACCTTGCGCGCTCACGGTAGGTCCACGCGGGACGGGCGGGCAACGTATTTCGATCGCTCGTCGGGCCGACGCTGACGGCGGGTCCGGGCGCGGGGTGTGCTTCGGGCGGCGGCCCGGGCGGTGTGCAGCGGCCGGTCCACCCGGACGGCCATCCGCGCCGTCAGTTCGCTGTCCAGCAGTGGCCGGTTGACCTCGCCGGCGATCGCCAGGGCCGGCCCGGAGACCGAGCGCCAGATGGCCGCCAGCCCGGCGCCCAGGCCGAGCAGGGCGACGGTGGCCCGGGTGGTCGGCGAGCCGGCCGCCGCCGCGGCGCTCACTCCGACCACCGCGAAGAGCACCACCAGCAGGGGGACCAGTACCGGCCAGAAGATGCCCCGGGTCGCCTGCGCCACCAGCCGCCGGTCCCGGATGATCAGGTTGCGGGCGACGACCGCGTAGTCCTCCTCGTCGAGCAGGTCGCGCGGGTGCAACCCACCGGTGAGCACCCCGCGCCACAGGTCGCCCTGGTTGCGCAGTTCCCGGCTCAGCTCGGCGGGGCCCGGCTCGCCGGGTTCGCCCCGTCCGGCCCGCTCCACGGCGGTCGCCCACTCGGTGAGCGAGCGGCGTACCACGGCGGCCGAGTACGGGGGCAGCACGCTGGCCAACTCGTCCAGCCACCGGCTGATCTGAATCTGTCGGCCGTCGAACCGCTGCGGCAGTTGATCGGCGTCGCCGGGTCGGACGGTGTCGGCCAGCGACCGGCCCAGCCGGTACGCGATCCCGACCCGGTGGTTGGTGGCCATCGCCCAGCGCAGCACCTCGACGTTGAGGTCGTCCAGGGCGAGCAGCAGCGGTTCCGGGTCGGCTGTGTCGGGCCGGTCCAGGTCGGGCAGCCGGGTCCGCGCGTCCGAGGTGGACGGCAGTGGCCCGGTGTGTCGGGTGAGTTCGGCGATCTGGGCCAGGGCGACGTCCGCCCCGTCGAGGTACATCCGCATCCGGCGGGGGACGGACATCTCGGTGAAGTTGGAGAGCTTGGCGGGCGCGCCCGTGGGCCGGCCCGCGTCGGTTCCGGCCAGGTCGGCGTGCCGTCCCTGGTGGTAGGCGTCGGCCATCCACCAGCCCAGCCGCAGGGCGATGACGATGCAGGCCCGCTCGTCGGAGAGCAGCGGGTACGCGTCGTCCCGGGCTGGGTCGCCGAGCGCCGGGCTGCCCGTCGTCCCGGCGCGGTGCAGTGGCGCCATCTCCGCTGCCCTCCCGCCCGGTCGATCGACGGTTGATCAACCGAGCGTACGGCAGATTTTGATGGCCTTTGGTGGGTTTCGTCAGGTTCCCTGGCGTCGCCCCGCCAGCAACCCGCGCGGCCGGATCGAACGCACCGGCTCGGCCGCGCCGCCCTCGGCGCGCAGGATGTGGTTGGCGGCGATGATCCCGGTCGCCGCCGAACGCTCCATCAGGGCGCTGGGGAAATCCGTCGCGATCCCGTCCCCGGCCAGGTAGAGACCCGGGGCGTCGGTGCGTACCCCCGGCCGCCAGGCGTGGCTGCCCGGGGTGAACGCCGGTGCCTGCGCCTCCACCCGGGCGCGCAGCTCCCGGACCCGCAGCCCGGCCACCTCCGGCCAGAGCGCCACCAGCTCGGTACGCATCCGCTCGGCCAGTTCCTCCGCGGGCACCCCGGGCTCGCAGGCGTACGCGTGCAGCTCGATCACCGAGCCGCCGGTGCGTCGCGCCCAGCGCCGCGGCTCGTTCTCCAGCCGGTGGTAGAGCGTCACCGAGTCCAGGGTGGGCTGGCGGGACACCCCGCTGAACACCGCCCGCTCGGCCGAGACGTCGCCGTCGCACCAGTAGCGCGCCACCGCGTACGGCGGCCCGGGCGTGCCGAACGCGGGCATCCGCGCCACCAGCTCGGGCGCCTGGACCGCCAGGTCGGCCGACGCCGCCACCAGCGCGGCGAGCGCCGGCGGGTCCACCGCCAGCACGACGTGCCCGGCCGGGTGGGTGGCGCCGTCGCTGGTGGTGACCCGCCAGCCGTCGGCGTCGCGGTGCAGCGCGGTCGCGGCCGAGTCGGTGACCACCCGACCCCCGTGCTTCTCCACGTGCCGGGTCAGCGGCTCCCAGATCGCCGTGGCGTAGTCCTCGTGGGGGCAGTCGAACGCCAGCCCCTCCGGGTTGCCGAGCAGGTAGAAGTGGAACTGGGCGACCATCTCGGCTGCCGACATCTCGGCCTCGTGGTTGAAGAACGAGTGCGAGAAGACCTCGAAGAGCATCGCCCGGGCCCGGTCCGGCAGCCGCAGCGAGGCCAGCAGATCGTCGGCGGTGGTGTCGTCCAGCTCGGCGTACGTGCGCTGCGGGTCGTAGGTCAGCAGCGGCAGGGCCGCGTCCCGGTCCATGTGGCGCAGGTCGGCCAGGCGCAGACTGGGACTTCGCAGCAGCAGCGCGAGCAGGTTCGCCGGTGGCGCGGGCGGCAGCTTGCCGAACTCCTCGGTCGGCCACTGCTCGCTGAGGATCGGGTAACCCGGGATCGGCTTGAGGAAGCCCAGGTTCGCGTCGACGCGGCGCAGGATCGACCGCCAGTTGTAGTACTGCCGGAAGAACGCGTGGAAGCCGTGCTCGTTGCGCTGGGTGCCGTCGGCGAGCGCCTCCGGCCAGGCACCCAGCCGCCCGCCCAGCGTGGGTGCCGCCTCCAGCACGGTCACCGCGACGCCGCGCTCGGCGAGCACCACCGCCGCGGACATGCCGGCGATCCCGCCGCCGACCACCACGGCCGTCACCGGATGGGGTACGCGGTCGGCGCCGCCACCGCCCGGGTCGACCTGGTGCTCGCGTACGCCGATGAGCCGACCGACCACTTGCGACAGCGCCATGTGCACCTTCCCGGAGCGACCGATCCTCCAGTCTGCCGCACCGCGACTCACTCAGGCAGGAGGCAGCGGCGGGTGCGGTCCGAGGCGGGCCAGACGTACTCCAGGTCGTCCGGGACGTCACCGAAGATCGGCCGGTAGTGCACCGGATCCTTGCGGACCAGCGAGGACCGGTGGCTCAGGTGCAGGTCGTCGCGACCCAGCCAGGGTGGCAGCTCACCCGCCTCGGCCAGCTCGTGCTGGGTGCGTACGGTGCCGACACCGCAGGCGGCGGCGAGGTCCACGGCCATGGTGGCGGCACAGGTGTCGGCTCGGCCCGGCTCGGACCACACCGCGCACATGTCCAGCCCGTACCGGGTGAGCGCCTCCTCGTACCCCGCCCACATCTTCACCGCCGGGTGGTTGCGCCAGCCGTACGTGGGCCGGGTCAGCCCGCGCAGTACCTGGATCGTCTCCACCCGCTGCTTACCCAGCCGCTTCTGGTCCAGCGTGCGGGCGCTGGCCAGGAAGTCCGGGTACGGGAGGAAGGTCTGCATGTCGCTGCTCTACCCGTGGCCCGGCCCGACATGCCTGGCCGGGGACGATCCGGACGGGGTCGCCCAGCGTGGTCGTGCTGGCTACGATCCGGGCATGGCGGAGCCGTGGCGGGACCGGGCGCGGCGGGCGGTCGAGTGGAACTGGCGGTTGCGCTCCGCCGGCGACCCGCGCCCGCACTACGTGATCTGCGGGCGCGACGCGCTCGCCTACTACGTGGCCCGGGCGCTGCTCGAATCCGACCTGCCGACGGGCGGGGCCCGGGTGACCGTGGTGGTTCCCGAGCGCTACCGCAGCAACGGGCCGGACGTGGCCGGCCTGCGCGGGCTCCGGGTGGTCCGCTCCGACCGGCTGGACGTGGCCACCTTCGAGGCGGCCGGGTTGGCCGGGGCGGCCGGGCTGGCGCTGCTGCACCAGGACGACGTGGGCAACCTGCACGCCGCGCTCTGCGCCCAGGCCGTCGACCAGCGGGTCCGCCAGGTGCTGCGGATGTTCAACGGCACCCTCGCCGATGGCGTCCGCAAGCTGCTCAAGGCGCCGGTCGAGGTGCTCTCCGACGCGGAGATGGCCGCCCCGGCGTTCGTCGCCGCGGCGCTCGGCGAGGTCGACCCCAGCTCGTTCCAGCACCGGGACAAGACCCTGCGGGTGGCCCGGCGGGCCGACGTCCGGTCGCAGGACGTGGTCTGCGCCCTGGCCGACTTCAGCGAGCCGCAGGGGGTGGAGCTGCTGCCGGCCGAGGGCGGCGGCGACCTGGTGCTGGCCGAGGCGACCGGCCAGCCGCCCGGCACTGAGCTCGCCGCGCGCCGGCTGGTCCGGGCCCGTCGGCGGCGCCGTCCGGTCGCGGTGCTGCTGCGCGCGGCTCGTGGCTTCGCCACCCGCAAGATCGGCATCGCGGTGATGCTGGTGCTCGGCGTGATCGTGGTGCTGGGCGCGCTGATCTCCCGGGCCGAGGAGGTCTCTCCGGCCGAAGCGCTCTACCTGACGCTGGTCACCACGCTCAGCGGCGCCGATCCGAACACTGACAAGCCCGCCGACGCGCAGATCATGCAGGTCGTGCTGAACCTCGCCGGCCTGGCGTTGATCCCGCTGATCACCGCGGTCGTGGTGGACGGGATCGTCAACGCCCGACTGGCCCTGCACACCGGCCGGGCGCAACCGGCCCGGGCCGGGCACGTGGTGGTGATCGGCCTGGGCAACGTCGGCACCCGGGTCATGGCCCAACTGCGCGAGTACGACGTCGAGGTGATGGCGATCGACAAGGACCCGGAGCCGCGTGGCGGCACCCTGGCCCGCCAGTTGGAGGTGCCGCTGATCGTCGGCGACGCCGCGCTGCCGGAGACCCTGGCCGCCGCCTCGGTGGCGGACTGCCAGGCGCTGGTGGTGGCGTCCACCGACGACGTGGCCAACCTGGAGGCGGCGCTGGCCGCCCGGGACCTCCGCGACGATCTGCGGGTGGTGCTGCGGCTCTTCGACGGCGACTTCGCCGAGCGGGTGGAGGAGACGTTCGCCCTCGGCGTGTCCCGCTCGGTCTCCTACCTGGCCGCACCGGCGTTCATCGGGGCGCTCACCGAACGCGCCGTGATCACCACGATCCCGGTCGACCGGCACGCGCTGCCGGTGGCCGAGGTGCCCGTGGCGGCCGGTTCCGAGCTGGACGGCCGGCCGCTGGAGGCGGTCTCCCGGGACGGGCAGGTCCGGCTGATCGCCCGCACGCCGGCCGGCGGCGCGAAGACCATCTGGTGGAAGGACCTCGACCCCCGGCAGGTGATCTACGCCGGCGACCGGCTCACCGTGGTCGCCCGCCGGCGCGGCCTGGACTGGCTGACCCGGCAGTGCGCCCCGCCCGCCGCCGCGAAAGCTCCCCTGCCCTCCGCTGCCCCGCCCTCCGCGGCGGCTCCTCCCGTGTCGGCTCCGGTGTCACCGGCCGTGGGCGCGGTGCCGCCGACAAACGGCGGGAGCGCGGCTCACCCGCGCCCGGAGCCGGGTCGGCCCGAGGATGTCGGCACGCGCGACGAGTCGGACCCGACCGGCGCGCGCTCCGCCTGACCGGTCACCGACTTCGCTGCCGCAGCAGGTACCCGGCGGCGCCGACGGCCAGCACACCGAAGCCGGCCAGGACGCTGCCCAGCGGCAGGTTGACCGCGAGCAGCAGGCAACCGACCAGCCCCAGCACGGCCAGCGCCCGCACCGGAAGCCAACGACCCGGGTCGCGGCCCAGGGTGAGGGCCGCCGCGTTGGTGATCGCGTAGTAGACCAGCACCGTGCAGCTGGAGAAGCCGATCGCGTCCCGCACGTCGCCGAGCGCCACGACGAGGATCACCACGGTGGCGACCGCCAGCTCGGCCCGGTGCGGCACCTGGCGTACCGGGTGCACGGCGGCCAGCGCTCCGGGCAGGTCCCGTCGGCGGGCCATCGCCAGCGTGGTCCGGCCGACCCCGGCGACCAGGGAGAGCAGCACGCCGGTGACCGCGACGGTGGCCCCGGCGCGGACCACCCAGGCCAGGCCGGGCAGCCCGGCGGCGGTGACCACGTCGACCAGGGGCGCGGCGGACGAGGCCAACCGGTCGGCGCCGAGCACGCCGAGCGTGACCACGGCCAGCACCAGGTAGATCGCCAGCACCGCGCCCAGCGCCAGGGGCACCGCCCGGGGGATGGTCCGTTCCGGGTCGCGCACCTCCTCGCCCAGGGTGGCGATCCGGGCGTACCCGGCGAAGGCGAAGAAGAGCAGCCCGGCGGCGGTGAGCACGCCCCGGCCGGAGCCGCCGGGATCGCCGAGCCGGTCCAGGGACAGGCCACCGCCGGCCACGCCGGCCACCGCGACCAGGGTGAGCACCGCGAGCACCAGCCCGACCAGCACCTTCGTCGCGGTCACCGTCCGGCCGATGCCGCGCAGGTTCACCGCGGTCACCGCGAGCACCGCGCCGACCGCGACCAGCCGGGCCTGCCCGGGCCAGAGGTACGCCCCGATGGTCAGCGCCATCGCCGCGCAACTGGCCGTCTTACCCACCACGAAGCCCCAGCCAGCCAGGAAGCCGGCCAGCGGACCGAGGCGTTCCCGGCCGTAGACGTAGGTGCCGCCGGACTCCGGGTAGCGGGCGGCCAGTCGCGCCGAGCTGGTCGCGTTGCAGAACGCGATCACCCCGGCGAGCACCAGCGCGGGCAGCAGCCCGGCGCCACCGGCCGCCGCCGCGGCCGGGGCGAAGACCACGAAGACGCCCGCGCCGAGCATCGCGCCCAGACCGATGACGACCGCGTCGGGTACGCCCAGCCGGCGCGCCAGTAGATCCACGTGCCGGAGCCTAGGGGTGCGAGGTGAACGGCTGGTCCCACTCGCGTAACCGGCCGGGTAGTGGCAGTTCGTCCCACGGCGCCCGGTGCAGCAGCCGGTCCAGCAGCAGCCCGAGCAGCAGCCCGGCGACCGAGTCGGTCAGCCAGTGCCAGCCCAGGTAGGTGGTGGTGGAGAGCACGACCAGCGGCGGCACCACCCGAACCACGGTGACCAGCCGGGCCGGCAGTTGCCGGCCGAAGCTGCGCGCCAGCGGGGCGAGCAGCAGTGCGATCACGCCGTACCAGACGATCGCGTTGGCGACGTGCCCCGACGGGTAGGACTGGGCGAACCGGACCGGCAGGTCGTCCTGGAACAGCGGCAGGGTCCGTTCGGGCGCCAGGAACGGCTCCTTGATGCTGGCGCTGGGCGCCGGGCGGGCGGTCCACACCTTGAGCGGACCGATGGTCAGGTAGGTGACCACGAAACCGGCCACCGGCGGCAGTGCCGGACGTATCGACCGGAGCCGGACGGCCAGCAGCACGCCGAGCCCGGCGGCGATCAGGGTCAGCGGGGTGCCCTGGCCGAGCAGGTTCAGCACCCGGGCCGCCCAGAAGGCGGCGGCCGGCCGGTGCCCCTCGGCCCAGTCGGCGACCGCCCGGTCGAGGCCGAAGAGCTGGTCGGCGGCGAGCGCCACGGTCAGCCCGACCAACCCGACCAGCAGCGACGCGTCGAACCACCAGCCGGCCGGCCCGACCGGCCGCAGCCGCAGGTCACGTCGTACCGCCGTGGGTTTGGGCACGCGACCACGCTACCGGCCCCGCGCGAGGCCGGGCCGGCGCGGGCCGGGGAGGGCCGGCGTCCCGCGCTGTGGGCCGAGCCACGATGAGGAGCGCATACCGGGGGTGACCCGGCATGCTTGTGCCCGTGCGGATCACGTCTGCCCTCGTGGACCCGGCGCTGCTCGACCTGCCCTGGTCGACACCGCTGGAGGAGTGGCCTGCCCAGCACCTGGTGGCGCTGCCGCAGGGCATCTCCCGACACATCGTCCGCTTCGTCCGGCTCGGTGAGTACGTGTACGCGTTCAAGGAGACTCGCGAGCGGATCGCCGAACGGGAGTACGACCTGCTCCGGGCCCTGGAGCGGATCGACTTCCCGTCGGTCGAGGCGGTGGCGATCGTCGCCGACCGGCAGACCGAGGACGGCGAACCCCTCGAGTCGGTGCTGATCACCCGGCACCTGCAGTTCTCGCTGCCCTACCGGGCGCTCTTCTCGCACACCCTGCGGCCGGAGACGATGAGCCGGCTGCTCGACGCGCTCGCCGCGCTGATCGTGCGGATGCACCTCACCGGTTTCTTCTGGGGCGACTGCTCGCTGTCCAACACGCTGTTCCGCCGGGACGCCGGCGCGTTCGCCGCCTACCTGGTGGACGCGGAGACGGGCGCGCTGCACACCTCGCTCTCCAACGGCCAGCGCGGCGAGGACCTGGAGATCGCCCGGGTGAACATCTTCGGCGAGGCGCTGGACCTGCAGGCCGCCGGCCTGCTGCACGAGTCCATCGACCCGGAGGTGGTCTGCGAGGAGGTCGTGCAGCGCTACGAGCGGCTCTGGCACGAGATCACCTACGAGCAGGCGGTCGAGCGGGAGGCCCGGCACGACATCGAGGGTCGGATCCGCCGCCTCAACGAGCTGGGGTTCGACGTGGCAGAGGTGGCCATGTCGACCATCGAGGACGGGCGCTACCTGATCCGCCCGAAGGTGGTCGACGCCGGCTACCACACCCGCCGTCTGCTCCGGCTGACCGGCCTGGACGCGGAGGAGAACCAGGCCCGCAAGCTCCTCAACGACCTGGACGCCTACCGGGCGGAGAGCGACCTCACCGACGAGCAGCAGGCCGCGCACCGCTGGCTCACCGAGGTCTTCGAGCCGGTGGTCCGGGCCGTCCCCGCGCACCTGCGCCGCAAGCTGGAGCCGCAGGAGCTCTTCGCGCAGATCATCGAGCACAAGTGGCTGCTCTCCGAGCGCGCCGGCCGGGACGTGGGCATGGCGCCCGCCGTGCAGTCCTACCTGGCCGACGTGCTGGTGCACCGCCCGGACGAGCAGGCCGTACTCGGCGTCGAGGTCCCCGCCGCCGGCTGACCCGGCCCTGGGTTGGCCCTGGAGCCGCGGGCAGGAGCCGGTCACTCCACCCAGGAGCCGTCGCGCAGGACGCGTACCACGTTGAGGTCGTCGTCGAGCACCACCAGGTCGGCGCGGAGGCCGACCTGGAGGGCGCCGACCCGGTCGCCGAGGCCGATGGCGCGGGCCGGGGTGGTGGCCACCATCCGGACCGCGTCGCCCATCGGGATGCCGGCGTCCACCGCGTGCCGCAGGGCCGCGTCCATGGTCAGCGTGCTGCCGGCGATGGCGCCGTCGCGGGCCAGCCGGGCCACCCCGTCGGCCACCGTCACGGCCTGGCCGCCCAGCTCGTACTCGCCGTCGGGCATGCCGGCGGCGGCCATCGCGTCGGTGATCAGCGCGGCGCGGTCCGGGCCGGCGGTCGCGGTGACGAAGGTCAGCATGCCGTCGTGCAGGTGCACCCCGTCGGCGACCAGCTCGCAGACCACGTTGGGGGCGTCCAGCAGGGCGACGACCGGGCCCGGCTCCCGATGGTGCACCGGCCGCATCCCGTTCAACAGGTGGGTGCCGACGCTGGCGCCGGCGGCCACCGCGGCACGGGTCTCGTCGTACGTGGCGTCGGTGTGACCGACCGCGGCGACCACCCGGTGCGCGGTGAGCAGCTTGATCGCCTCCAGCGCGCCCTCGCGCTCGGGGGCGAGGGTAACCATCCGCACGGCACCCTCGCCCAGCTCGATCAACTCGGCCAGCTCGTCGGTGGACGGGTCGCGCAGGTACTCCGGGTTCTGCGCGCCGCAGCGCGCCGAGGAGAGGTAGGGACCCTCGAAGTGGATGCCGGCGAGCACGCCCTCGGCCACCAGTGGCGCGTACGCGGCGGTGGCCTGGCGCATCAGGTCGAAGGGAGAGCTGACCAGGCTGGCCAGCAGGGTGGTGGTGCCGTGCGCCAGGTGGAAGTCCGCTGCCGCCCGGGCCTGCCCAGCCTCGCCGGTGGTGAAGGTGTGCCCGCCGCCGCCGTGGGTGTGCATGTCCACGAAGCCGGGCAGGATCCAGTGCCCGTCGCGTACCGACGGGTACTCGGCCACCGCGGTGATGCGGTTTCCGTCCCACTCCACGCAGCCCTGCCGGATGACACCGTTCGGGGTCACCACTCGGCCGTTCACCCGTACGGTCATCGCTTCTCCTGATGGTCACGGACGCCCAGGGCGTCGAGGGCGAGCAGGGCGGCGCCGAGGCAGCCGGCCTCGTCGCCCAGGGCCGCCGCGACCAGGCGCGGCTCCCGGTGGAACGTCATCCGTTCGTGCAGCGCCGCCCGCAGCGGCACCAGCAGCCGGTCGCCGGCCTGGGCCAAACCGCCGCCGAGCACGATCGTCGCCACGTCGAACAGGGCCTGTCCGGTGGCCAGCCCGTCGGCGAGCGCCTCGACCGCCTCCCGCCAGGCCTGGACGGCCAGCGGTTCCCCGGCGGCGGCACGCTCGGCCACCTCGGCCGCCGTCACTTCGGCCGCCGCCCCGGAGCTGCCGGCCAGGTCGGCGTACCGCCGGCCGATCGCGGACGCCGAGGCGACCGCCTCCAGGCAGCCGGGTCGGCCGCAGCCGCAGCGCGGGCCGTCCGGACGGACCAGGATGTGCCCGATCTCGCCGGCCGCGCCGTGCGCGCCGACGGTGGCCGAGCCGTCGACCACGTGCGCGGCGGCGATGCCGGTGCCGATGGCCACGAAGAGCACGTGCCCGGCGCCGCGACCGGCGCCCAGCCGGGCCTCGGCGAGGCCGCCGACCCGCACGTCGTGGCCGAGCGCGGTGGGCAGGCCGAGCCGCGCCACCGCCAGGTCCCGCAGCGGTACGTCCCGGAAGCCCACGTTCGCCGACCAGACCGCGACGCCGCGGGCCTCGTCGACCACCCCGGGCACGGCGACGCCGAGCGCCACCGGGTCGAGCCCGTCGGCGCGCGCCTTGCCGGCGAGGCCCTCCGCGACGTCCAGGATGGTCTCCACCACGGCCACCGGCCCTCGGCTGGCCCCGGTGGGGTGCCGTTCGGTGTGGACCACGACCCCGTCCGGCCGGACGAGGGCGCACTTCATGCCGGTGCCGCCGACGTCCAGCGCGACGACCACCCGGTCGTTCACGCCAGGACCACGGAGCGGGTCAGGTGTCGGGGCGCGTCCGGGTCCAGGCCCCGGCTGGTGGCCAGCGCGACCGCGAAGCGCTGGGCCAGGATCAGGTCGGCCATCGGGTCGACCGGGGTACGACCGATCGCCCAACTGCCCAGCACCGAGTGGCAGCCGTGGGTGCGGCTGTGCACGAAGGCCGCGCCGGTGGCGGCCACGTCCTCGGGCAGCCCCTCGGGCAGAGCGCCGAACGCCCAGACCAGCCGGCCGGGGGCGGCGATCGAGATCGGGCCGTGCCGGTAGTCCATCGCCGGGTACGCCTCGGCCCAGAAGGTGGCCGCCTCGCGGCACTTCAGCGCGGCCTCCTGGGCCAGCCCGACCGTCCACCCCCGACCGAGGAAGGTGGCCTGGTCGATGGTCGCGGGGTCGATCGGCAGGGGGGCGCGGACCGCCACCTCGGCGTCGGCGGCCAGCGCCTCTACCGGGTCGCCGAGATGGGCCCGGAGCAGGGCCAGCGCGGTGGTCGCGAAGCGGGTCTGCACCACGGACCGCTCGTCGGCGAAGGGCATGGTCACGGCGGCGGCGGCCAGCTCAACCGCCGGGGAGGCCGGGTCGCCGACGAGAACGGTGCTGGGCACCTGCCCGCGCAGCGCCGCGAGCAGCTCCAGCACCTCGGTCGTGGTGCCGGAGCGGGTGATCGCGATCAACCGGTCGTAGCGGCGGCCGGTGGGGAACTCGGACGCCTGGAAGGCATCGGTCTCGCCCTGACCGGCCTGCTCGCGCAGCGCCGCGTACGCCATCGCCATGAACCACGACGTGCCGCAACCGACGACGGCCACCCGCTCACCGGGACGGGGCAGGTCGCCGCGGACGCTGCCGGCCAGCTCGGCGGCCTCCCGCCAGCAGTCGGGCTGGCTCGCGATCTCCGCGTCCACGTACGCCATGGGAACTCCCTCGCAGGCCGACCGGTGCGCGATACGGCTCGTTACACCCGTATTTCGCGCGTTATTCTGCGCGAAGTCGGGCGGCCGTGGCAACCGACCAGCCGATCGCGCAGGTCGGTGTTTTGCGCCCTCCCAGTTTCGCGCACTACTGTGCACGCAATCAATCACCGATTGTGCAGGTACGGGGAGGGCTCCGCGGTGGACCGGTACGCCAGATGGAACGCCCTGCTCGAGATGCTGACCGACAGCGGCCGGGTCAGCGTCGAGGAGGCCGCCGAGCGGCTGGACGTCTCCCAGGCCACCATCCGGCGCGACTTCGACCAGCTCGCCCAGCAGCAGATGATCACGAGGACGCGGGGCGGCGCGGTGGCGAACGGGGTCTCCTACGACCTCCCGCTGCGCTACAAGACGGCGAAGCACTCGGCGGAGAAGCAGCGCATCGGCGCCGCCGCCGCCGCGCTGGTCACGCCCGGCACCGTCGTCGGCCTCAACGGAGGCACCACCAGCACCGAGGTGGCCCGGGCCCTGGCCGTCCGACCGGACCTCAACACCAGTGCCGAGGGCGCCCAGCTCACCGTGGTGACCAACGCCCTGAACATCGCCAACGAACTGCTGGTCCGGTCGCGGATGAAGGTGGTCGTGGCGGGCGGTGTGGTGCGGCCCAAGTCGTTCGAGCTGGTCGGCCCGCTGGGTGGGGCGCTGCTGCGCGAGGTCACCCTGGACGTGGCACTGCTCGGCGTGGACGCGATCGACCCGCAGCTCGGTGCCGCCGCCCACCACGAGGGGGAGGCGGCGATGAACAACCTGATGGTGGCCCGCGCCAAGCGCGTCGTGATCATCGCGGACTCCTCCAAACTGGGCGGTCACGCGTTCGCCCGGATCTGTCCGGTGGACCGGGTGGAGACCCTGGTGACCGACTCGGGCGCGGACCCGGAGGTGGTGGAGGCCTTCCGGGCCGCCGGCGTGCAGGTCGTCTGCGCGTGACCGGTAACTCTGCGTAGAACAATTGCGCCGATCGGCGCGTCCTTGCATACCCGGTATTGCACGCGCCTGCATACCGCGTATGGTGTCGGCTGTCACGCCCACCCATCGGGGGAGGTGCAGCTTGCCAGCTGTCCTGGAGATCGAAGGTCTACGTAAGACGTACAAGAGCCGTCGGCGCGGCACCCGCAACGCGCTCGACGGGTTCGACATGCGGGTCGACGCGGGGCAGGTGCACGGCTTCCTCGGCCCGAACGGGTCCGGCAAGACGACCACCCTGCGCACGCTGCTCGGCCTGATCCGGCCCGACGGCGGCCGGATGGCACTGCTCGGGCACGAGGTCCCGGCGGCGCTCCCCACGGTCGCCGGCCAGGTGGGCGCGATCGTCGAGAGCCCGCAGTTCTTCCCGCACTTCTCCGCCCGGGACACGCTGTCCCTGCTGGCCGGTGCCGGCGACGTGCCGGTCGTGCGGGTCGACGAGGTGCTGGAGCTGGTTGGCCTGCGCGACCGGGCCGGCGAGCGGGTCAAGACGTACTCGCTGGGCATGAAGCAGCGGCTCGCCGTCGCCTCCGCCCTGCTGAAGAACCCGAAGCTGCTGATCCTCGATGAGCCGGCCAACGGCCTCGACCCGGGCGGCATCCGGGAGATGCGCACCTTGATGCGTACCCTCGCCGAATCCGGGATGACCGTGGTGCTGTCCAGCCACATCCTCGGCGAGATCCAGCTGATCTGTGACTCGGTCACCATCATCTCGCTGGGTCGGCGGGTCGCCTTCGGCCCCGTCGAGGAGGTGCTCGCCCAGCACTCCTCGGGCGCGGTCCGGGTCCGGCTGGAGGCGGTCACCGACCTGCCGGTCGCCACCGACGCGCTCACCCGGGCGGGGATCCGGGTCACCGGTCACCCCGACCACCTGATGCTCACCGGCGTCGACAAGCCGGCCGCGGTCACCCGGCTGCTCGCCGAGCACGGCCTCTACGTCAGCGAGCTGGCGCCGGTCGCCGTCGACCTGGAGAGCGTCTTCCTCGAACTGACCGCCACCGCACCGGTACCCGGCCAGCACCGGCAGGTCGACCAGTCCACGAAGGTCGGTGGGGCGGGGCAGCCCGAGATCACCGGGGGAGGGTGGGGCGCGTGAGCCTCTACCGTACGGAGCTGCGCCGGCTCGCCAAGCGGCGCTTCACCCGCTACATGTCACTGCTCGGCCTGCTGGTGCTGGTCGCGGTCGTGGTCGGGGTCTTCTTCACCAACCAGAAGATCGACGCCGGACAGCTCGCCCGGGCCGAGCGCCAGGCCGACCAGCAGTACCAGGACCAGCTCCGCTGGAGCGAGCAGGAGCGTGCCGCCTGCGAGCAGGCCAAGACGGCCGGCACTCCCAACGACGGCCGCTTCCCGGACGACTGCTCGATGATCCAGGCACCGCCGCGGGAGGCGATCGAGGCGCGCTGGTTCCTGCCCTCGACCTTCGACTTCCGCGAGACGTTCGACGAGACGCTGATCCCCCTGGCGGCGATCCTCGCCCTGGTCGGATTCGTGGTCGGTGCGTCCTACGTCGGTGCCGAGTGGAGCACCGGCGGAATGATGAACCTTCTGCTCTGGCGGCCCAGGCGGCTCACCGTCCTGCTGACCAAGCTGGCCGCGCTGCTCACCGGCCTGCTGGCGCTGGCGCTGCCGGCCACGGTGCTCTGGTTCGCCGGGTTCTGGCTGGTCGCGACCTTCCGGGGCAGCACCGAGAAGGTCACCTCCGGGGTCTGGCAGTCGTTCGCTCTGACCGGGCTGCGTGGCCTGGTGCTGGCGCTGGCGCTCACCACCATCGGTTTCGCGCTGGCCTCGCTCGGCCGGCACACCGCGATGGCCCTCGGTGGCGTGGTGGCGGTGATGGTGGTCTTCCAGTTCGGCCTGGGCATCCTGCTCGACATGGCCAGCGTGCGGTGGGCCGAGGCGTGGCTGCTGCCCACGTACCTGCTGGCCTGGATGACCAAGAAGGTCACCCTGCAGGACTGGGACTCCTGCAACGCCACCTACTACGGCGAGTGCAAACCGGCCACCTTCGACATCACCTGGCAGCAGTCCTCCATGTTGCTGGCCATCGGGACCGTCGTGATCCTCGGTGCCGCGCTCTGGGCCATGCGGCGGCGCGACATCTCCTGACCGGACCGGCCTGACGGCCGGCCGGACCGCCTCGCCGGACAACCGGCGGCGTGGTCCGGCCGGCCGCGCCGGCTGCTGCGACCCGGGTCGACCCTGGCTAGGCTGGGGTTCCCCCCGGTTGGCGTCGCCGGCCGGCCGCCCACCGCTGCGAGGAGGCGCCATGCCCGCCGACGCCACTCCGGCGGCTCCCGAGCCGTCCACCGACGCTCGTCCGGCCGACGCGGCGCGCGCCGGCGGACGGGCTGTTCCGACCCCCCGCCCGGCGCCGGCGGTCGAGAGCACCGACGAGCCCGGGCCGGATGCGGCGGCCGCCGCGCCTCCGGCGGCACCGGGGCTGACCGAGCGGGAGCGGGCCATCCTCGACTTCGAGCAACAGTGGTGGCGGCACGCCGGCGCCAAGGAACAGGCCGTCCGGGACACCTTCGGGCTCTCCTCCACCCGCTACTACCAACTGCTCAACGGGCTGCTCGACAACCCGGCCGCGCTCGCCGCCGACCCGGTGCTGATCGGCCGGCTGCGCCGGCTGCGCTCGTCGCGGGCCCGCAACCGTCGCCGCTGACCCGCCGGCCGGCCCCCTGCCGCGCTGGGCGGTTCGGCGTGCCGCGTGCCGAGTTGACCCCATTTTTGCCGGGCGACTCGGGACGGGCCCCGCCCTGGCCGGAATGTCGGTCACCCCGGCGGGTAGGCGGGGGGCGTTCCTGGCCGCGATGCGCGGCCGAGGGCCGAGGAGGGGAGCGTCGCATGACGGCAACCAACCAGAGCCGACCGCCGGGCGGCACCGGGTCACAGGCCCGCCAGGAAGCGTCCCGGGTCGGACAGCAGGCCACGCAGGCCGGTGGTCAGGTCGCGCACGCGGCCGCCGCGCAGGGCGGACAGGTGGCTGCGGAGGCGAAGCAGCAGGCCCGGCAGTTGACCGGCCAGGCCACCGGGCAGTTGCGCGAACAGGCGCACACCCAGCAGCAGCGGGCCGTCGACGGCCTGCGGAACCTGGGTCGGGAACTCGGCTCGATGGCCGAGCGGGACGGCGACTCCGGGCTGGCGAACATGGCGGTCCGCCGCGCGGGTGACGCCGCTCAGCAGGCCGCCGGCTGGCTCGAGGGGCGGCAGCCCGGGGATGTGCTCCACGAGGTGGGCTCGTACGCCCGACGCCACCCGGGGACGTTCCTGGCCGGCGCGACGGTCGCCGGGCTCCTGGTCGGGCGGCTCACCCGTGGCCTGACCTCCGCCGGTGGTGGAGGGATGTCCGGGGGGCAGCCGACGCACCAGGCCCACCCGGACGGAGGCGGAGCGCGGCCGTACGACCGGTCCGTCAACGCGCCGTACCTGGCCGAACAGCCGGAGCAGCCGTACACCGGAACCGCCCGGGCGCAGCACGTCGCGCCCGTCGGACGACCAGATCCGGACGTCCCCGGGGGGGTGGCACCGTGAGCGCCCCGGAGAAGGAGCGGAGTCAGGCCTCGGTCGGTGCGTTGATGGGCGAGGTGACCCGCGACCTGTCCACCCTGATGCGCAAGGAGGTCGAGCTGGCCAAGGCCGAACTCCGCGAGGAGGCGACCCAAGCCGGCAAGGCCGGTGGCATGTTCGGCGGCGCGGGACTGGCCGGCTTCCTGGCCGTGCTGTTCGTGTCCTACGCGGTGTGGTGGGGCCTGTCGAACACGATGGACCAGGGCTGGGCCGCGCTGATCGTCGCGATCATCTGGGCCGTGGTGGCCGGTGGTCTCTTCATCAACGCTCGCAGCCAGCTCCGCCAGGCGCGTGCGGTGCTGCCGCGGACGAAGCAGACCGCGCAGGAGCTACCGGACGCCCTGCGGGGTCGGTGACCGAGTCGCGAGGGAGCAGGTCATGTCCACTGATCCAGATAGGATCCGGCGGGAGATCGAGACGACCCGCACCGAGTTGAGCAACGACGTCGACGCGCTGACCGACAGGGTGAACCCGCGCCGCATCGCTGGTGAGCGCGTGGGGCAGGCCCGGGGCGTGTTCGCCCGAGCGAAGGAGAAGGTGATGGGCACCTCGACCCAGATGGGGCAGAAGGTGATGGGAACCTCCACCCACATGGGGCAGGAGGCCGGCCAGCGGATGTCGCACGCCGCCGACTCGGTACGCGGCGAGGCCCGGTCGCTGGGGGAGCAGTCCCGGGGCGCGATGCACTCGGCACGGGACGAGGCCCGGTCACTCGGCCGGCAGTCCCGGGAGCAGGCGCAGGGCAACCCGCTGGCCGCCGGTCTGGTCGCCTTCGGGGTCGGACTGCTGGCCGCCTCGCTCCTCCCGCCGAGCGGCCGGGAGCGACAGGTGGCCGGACGCGCCCGGGGCCTGGTGACCGAGCACTCCGGGCAGTTGCGTGAGCAGGCGAGCCAGGTCGGCCACCAGGTCCGAGACAACCTGCGCGAGCCTGTGCAGCAGGCGGCGCAGTCGGTGCGGTCCACCGCCCAGCATGGTGCGTCCGAGGTCCGTGACCAGGGCATGGCGGCCGCCGGTCAGGTGCAGGGGCAGGCGCATGCTGCCGCCGACGACATCCGGCAGCGCTGAGCCGACCCGGGGGCCGGCGCCGATGATGCGGGTACGCTCCGCGACGGCGCCGGCCCCCGGCCGTCCGGTCAACGAGGACCTGGTGTTCCAGTTCGGTCCGTTGGTCGGGGTGCTGGACGGCGCGACCGTGCCGGAGGGCTTCGACACCGGGTGCGTGCACGGGCCCGAGTGGTACGTCCGCCACCTCGCCGCCCGGCTCGGCGTGGCCCAGGCGGCCCGCCCGGACGCCAGCCTGATGAGCAACCTGGCCGGCGCCATCCTCGCCGTCCGGGCCGATCACGGCGATCAGTGCGACCTGGACCATCCGGGTACCCCGTCGAGCACCGTCTGCCTGCTGCGCGACGACGGCGACCGGGTGGACTACCTGGTGCTCTGCGACAGCCCGCTGGTGCTCGACGCGGGCGGCCGGGTCAGCGTGGTGACCGACGACCGGCTGGACACCGCCATGGCGGATCTGCGCCGGACGGTCGCCACGGTGCCGGCCGGCTCGACCGACCGGGCGACCCAGTTCCGGCACGCGGTGGGCGTACAGCGGGAGCGGATGAACCGTACGCACGGCTACTGGGTGGCGGCGGCCGACCCGGACGCGGCGTTCCACGCCGTCACCGGGACGCTGCCCCGCCGTGGTCCGGCGGGGGTGCGCCGGGCGGCGCTGCTCAGCGACGGCGCGTCCAGCGCGGTCGAGCAGTTCGGGCTGACCGACTGGGCCGGTCTGCTGGACCTGCTGAGCGCCGACGGGCCGGGCGCACTCGTCGACCGGGTGCGGGACGCCGAGCGCGACCACCCCGACCGGCTGCGCCGGCACAAGCCCACCGACGACGCCTCGGTGGTGTTCTGCGAGTTCGGGCCGGCCTGAGCGCTCCCCGATCGGCGACGGAGCGTGAGGTGAAACACCCGGACCGCCCGACCGGCCGGTACCCGCCGCCAGACCGCCAGTCGGTGCCCATTGGGGTGGACGTCGGCCGGTGAGGCCGGCAGACTGCGGCACGTGGCGGGTGCGGTCCGGTTGGAGCCGGTAGGCGAGCAGAATCTGGAGCCGCTGCTCTCGGTAGCGGCGGCAGAGGCGGAGCCGGACGATGTGATGCCTCCTGTCGAGGCGCCCGCCGGCTGGTCGCTCGCCCGCCGCGAGGCGTTCCGGGAGTTCCACCGGGCCAGCTTCGGTGGCCTGGACGGCCCCACCCGTACCCAGATGTTCGCGATCCTCCTCGGCGGCGAGGTGGTGGGCATGGTCCGCATGACCCGCTGCGACCAGCCCGGGACGGTGGAGACCGGGATGTGGCTCGGCCGTTCCGCCCGCGGGCAGGGGGTTGGCGCGGCAGCCCTGCGCGAACTGCTGGTCGAGGCCGCCGGTGCCGGGATGCGCGCGGTGGTCGCCGAGACGACCCGGGACAACCCCGGTGCCGTCGGGGTGCTGGAGAAGTGCGGGGCGAAACTGCGCGACGAAGGCGGCAAGGTGCACGCCGAAATCTGCCTCGACTCGACGCCCCCCTCTCGCTGAGACAATTCCGCAGTTTCGCCTTCTCTGGCGCTCTCCCTGCTTTCCACCGCACGAATGTCCGTTCCGTGACCTCCCGTACCGCTATTCCGAATGGCGTGTGCGGAATAGCTCGGAAATTGCGGAGACGGTTTCGGAGGAATGCGGTCGGGTACTGCCCGCCGGGTCCGCAGACGCGGTACGCCTGATCCAGGGGCACCGTTCGCGCTATTCCCCGTAGCGCCTTCTACGGCCCCAAGCGGCCAGGCGTCCTCCACGTCCGGGGAGCGAAGGAGAACTGATGAACAAGGGAACACGAATCGGACTTGCGGTGGGTTTCGGTTATCTGCTGGGCCGCCGCCGTAAACTGCGCACCGCCCTGACCCTGGCCGCCGCCGTCGCTGCCGGAAGGGCCAGCCGCCATCCCGGTGGACTGCTGAAGCGCGGCACGGATGTACTGCACTCGTCCCCCCACCTGAACAACCTGAGCAAGCTCGGTGGGCCGCTGGTCAACGCCGGCAAGGCGGCGGCGACCGCCGCTGCCGGGAGCCGCGTCGACGCGCTCAGCGGCAAGCTGCGCGACTCGGCGGACGCGCTGCGCCACCGTTCCGGCGGCGGCGACCAGAGCGGCAACGGCGGCGGCGGAGACTCCGACCGCGGATTGTCGGGCGGCGACCGCGACGACTCGGCGGGCCAGGCCGACCGCGGTGACACGGCCGAGCAGCGGCAGGGGCGGTGACCATGGCGGGCAACCAGAACCCGGGTGGACTGGGCGACAAGGTCAAGGGACGGCTGGCCGGCGAGGTGCGCAACCTGGCCGGCGCGATCGGCGATCGGGCCATGTCGGCGGTGACCGAGCGGATCACCGGGGCGACCGGCCGGCTCAGCGAGTACGCGCATCAGGGCGGCGGGCCCGGTCTGATCGCCGCCGCCACCGGCGCGCAGAAGCTCGCGGAGGGCGGCTCGCCGATGAAGGCGATGATGCATGCCGGCGTGGCCGGCGGTAAGGAGAAGGTGATGTCGGCTCTCGGCCGCGTGCGCGGTAAGGGCGGCGGCAAGGGCGGCAAGAAGCAGAAGGTCACCAACATCGTCGAGACGATCGAGGTGGGCGTGCCGGTGCGGGCCGCGTACAACCAGTGGACCCAGTTCGGCGACTTCCCGAGCTTCAT
>NZ_JBHSBO010000034.1:0-35864 GCF_042650685.1 Micromonospora sp. GCM10011542 | reverse complement strand
CCGGCACGGCGAGAGTGCCGGCACGGCGAGAGTGCCGGCACGGCGAGAGTGCCGGCACGGCGGAACGCGGCAGGCCGCCGACCCGGGGTGGGTCGGCGGCCTGCCGGTGGTGCTGCGTCGGGGACGGTCAGCGCTCGTTGAACGGGACGTACGCCCGCTCGGGAGAGCCGACGTAGACCTGCCGCGGGCGGCCGATCTTGGTCTCCGGGTCGGAGATCATCTCGCGCCACTGGGCGATCCAGCCGGGGAGCCGGCCGAGCGCGAAGAGCACGGTGAACATCTTGGTCGGGAAGCCCATGGCCTTGTAGATCAGGCCGGTGTAGAAGTCCACGTTCGGGTAGAGCCGGCGGGACACGAAGAAGTCGTCGGCGAGGGCGATCTCCTCCAGCTCCATGGCGATGTCCAGCAGCGGGTCCGGCTTGGCCATGCGGCCCAGCACGTCCTGCGCGGCCTTCTTCACGATGGCGGCACGCGGGTCGTAGTTCTTGTAGACCCGGTGACCGAAGCCCATCAGCTTCACGCCGTCCTGCTTGTCCTTCACCTTCTGCACGAAGGAGCGGACGTCCCCACCGTCGGCCTTGATCTTCTGGAGCATCTCCAGCACGGCCTGGTTGGCGCCGCCGTGCAGCGGGCCGAAGAGCGCGTTCACGCCGGCGGAGACCGAGGCGAACAGGTTGGCGTTGCTGGAGCCGACCAGCCGCACCGTCGAGGTGGAGCAGTTCTGCTCGTGGTCGGCGTGCAGGACGAAGAGCATGTCCAGCACCTTCGACATCACCGGGTCGACCTCGTACGGCTCCGCCGGGACGCCGAAGGTCATCCGCAGCAGGTTGTCCACGTACCCCAGCGAGTTGTCCGGGTACAGCAGCGGCTGACCGATCGACTTCTTGTAGGCGTACGAGGCGATGGTGGGCACCTTCGCCATCAGCCGCACCGTGGAGATCTCCACGTGCTCGGAGTCGAACGGGTCCAGGCTGTCCTGGTAGAAGGTGGAGAGCGCGCTGACCGCCGAGGAGAGCACGGCCATCGGGTGGGCGTCGCGCGGGAAGCCGTCGAAGAAGCGGCGCATCTCCTCGTGCAGCAGCGAGTGCCGGCGGATCCACTCGGTGAACTCGGTCAGCTGCTGCTCGGTGGGCAGCTCACCGTAGATGAGCAGATACGAGACCTCCAGGAAGGAGGACTTCTCGGCCAGCTGCTCGATCGGGTATCCCCGGTAACGCAGGATCCCCGCGTCGCCGTCGATGTAGGTGATCGCGGATGAGGCAGCCGCGGTGTTGACGAAACCGGGGTCGTACGTGGTCATCCCGGTTTCCTTCAGCAGCTTGCTCACCCCGATACCGGCGGGGCCCTCGACCGCGGAGTGCACCGGCATCGACAGCTGCCCACCGGGGTGATCGAGCTTGACTTCCGTCATGTGGTTCCTCGCTTCGCCGGCAGATCTACGTTGAATTGCCTTCGCTTTTACCGTAATCGCGCTCGGGGGGACACCGCCCGCCGTGGTTCTGCGGTGAGGTATGCGTCACCCGATTCCCGACCGGGCGGAGGGGAAACCCGTCCGATTCGGGGAACGGGCTCACGACAGAGCGAGGCGCCGCAGCGTACCGTCCGTGGCGATCTGGTAGAGATCCAGATGGTTGGCGCCGACGCGGAACAGCCGGTCGTCGGTGAGCAGGGCGGCGAAGCGCCGCCCGCCCGGGTCGGCGGGCACCACCGGCACCACCGCCCCGATCCGGCCGTTGACCGCCACCGCCAGCAGCGTGCCGTCCGGGATCCGCGCCGGCACGTCGCCCCAGACAAGCGCCGGGAGGGTGCCGGTGTCCGGGTCGGTGGCCCGGAACGCTGCCAGGTCGGCCACCCTGGCGCTCCCGGCCGGTCCGGCGCGCGCCGGACCTCCGCCCGGGTCGGCCCGGACGTCGGTGCCGACCAGCGGGTGTGGCTTCGGCAGGGGCGGCGGGGTGGGCACACCCCCGGGGAAGGTGATCGGCTGCCCCGGGCGGTCGTAGAAGTGCTTCTCGGCGCCGGGCCGCGGTGCCTGGCGGGCGGAGCGGCCGTCGACCTGCCACGGCAGCCGGATGCCGGCCTCGTCGGCGACGGTCGGCAACAGGTCCACGTGCTCCCAGTTGCGGTCGTCCACCCGGCCGGCCCGCTGGCCGGGCTCCTTGACGAACATCGGCACCCACGCCACCTCCCCCGCGGCGGCCTTGATGGCGTCCATGCCCCGGCCCTGCGCGCCCTTGGTGAAGCTGACCCCGTGGTCGGCGGTGACCACGACGAGGGCCTGGTCGTAGAGGCCGCTGGCGCGCAGGGTCCGCAGCGTCTCGCCGATCAGCCGGTCGGTGTAGCCGAGCTGGGCGAGGTGGCGTTGCCGGGCCAGCTCGACCCAGCCCACGCCGTCGTTGGGCAGGTCCTCCGGGGCGTCGTAGCGGGCGCCGGAGGGCAGGAACGCCCACGGCGAGTGCGGCATCAGCAGGTGCAGGAAGTGCAGGGTCGGCCGCGGCTGGGGCTTCAGGCCGGCAAGGAAGCTGGTGAACCGGGCCGGTTGGTTGTCGTCGAGGCTGTCCCAGCGGAACTTCGGGTCGGCGGGCACCGGTTCGGCGGCGTCCAGGCCGGCCTCGGCCCGCGTCTGCTCGCGGTAGGAGTCCTCCGGGTCGATCCGGGTAGGTGTCGGCCCGGCGACCTGGCCGAGCAGCCGGCCGGTCTCGCGGACCAGCACGCCGAGGCCCTGCTCCGGGCTGACCGGCTTCTCGCAGCGGCTGGGCGGGCAGAGCCGGGTGATGCTCTCCTCGGCGCGGACGTCGTACAGGCCGCCGAAGGCGGTGAACAGGTTGTCCGGGTGCTGTGAGTAGTGCGGCGCGACCGACCGCGCCGGGTAGCGGCCGGTGAGCATGGCCGGCAGCGCGTACGGGGTCCAGCCGCTGACCCCGGTGGCGTTGCGGTACCAGGTCGAGCCGCCGGCCAGCTCCGCGAAGTGCGGGAACCGGGCCGCGTCGACGCGCCCGTCGGCGCCCAGCAGGCTGACCAGCGGCAGCTCGTCGAGGATCAGCATGACCACCGGCGGGTGCCCGCCCGCGCCCTGTGCGGTGCCGGCCGCGCCGCCGTGCGCGCGCGGCAGCACCACCGCCGAGGTGGGCGAAACGAACAAGAACAGCGCCAGGAAGACCGGCGGCCCGGCGGCGGCCAGCCGCAGCACCCGGGCCGGGGCCCGCCACCGCCGGTGCGCCGCCGCGCCGGCCGCGCCGGCCAGCGCGGCGAGCAGCAGCAGGGGTACGCCCCGCAGCGGCGTCGCGTGCCGGCCCACCTGCACGGCCAGCGCCGCCAGCAGCAGCCCGACCAGCACGGTGTGGGTGAGTGCCCGGGCGGTCCGGCCGGCGAGGCGGCTCAGCGGGCCGAGCAGCGCGAACGGCACGGTGGGCGCCACCGCCACCAGCGCGACCAGCAGCAGGATCTGCCCCGGGTCGGCGCGGTGGAACAGGAAGAAGTCGGGGCTGCGGCCGAGCACGTCGAGCAGTGGCTGGGTGACCACCAGGCCGACCAGGGCGGTCACCTCCAGCAGCCGTGCCAGCTCACCGCGCCAGCCCTGCTCCCAGCGGCCGGGTGTTGCGGGTGGGGTGGGGCCGGCGGAGGGCGGTTCAGCCACCCACCACCGCCCGGTACAGCGTGCGGGTGCCCGAGGGCAGCTCCAGCCGGTCGGTGATCCGGCCCCGGGCGGCGAGCAGCCGCTCGAAGGTATCGCGGCGGTAGTCCGGGAAGAGACCGTCGGGCTTGTTGGCGAGCAGTCGGTGAGCCATCGGGTCCTCCGGGTGGACGAACTCCACCACGATGGCCCCGCCCGGGGCGGTCAGCCCGACCAGCCAGTCCACCACCTCCGGCAGCGGTATGTTGCGCCCGATCGCCAGGTGGTGCACCACGGCCAGCGCCAGCACGGCGTCGGCGCTGGCCCGCGACGCGAAGCCGGCCCGCTCGACGCCCCGCCAGCCGCCACCGGGCGACGGGTCGGCGAGGTCCAGCACCAGCGGCAGGATCCGCCGCTGACCCTGCGCGCGCAGCGTCCGGTACAGCTCGTCGACCACCGCCGGGTCCTGTTCGACGGCGACCACGTAGTCGGCGTGCCCGGCGGCGAGGCGGGCGTAGCGGCCGTCGTTGGCGCCGAGGTCGAGCACCAGGCGGGGCCGGACGCCGGCGGCCAGCGCGGCGGTCACGAAGCCCTCCTTGGCGGCCCGGTCCTGCCCGGTGTAGCCGCAGGTGCGCTGGTAGTCCGACCAGTGGCTGACCGGCGGGCGGCGGTCCAGCCGGCGGACCAGCTTCTCGATGCCGCGCACCGTGGCCAGGACCAGCTCCCGGGTGTAGCCGGCGGCGCGCAACTGGGCCCGTACGTCGGTGGTGGTGGCCGACGCGTTGCGCTGCTGCATGGCGCCGTGCAGGTGCAGGTGGGTCAGCACGCCGGGACGCAGTCGACGGGTCCCGGCGAAGAGCGGGCGCAGTTGATCGGCTTCGATGCCGTCCACCCGGGCGCGCAGCCAGGGCTGGAAGTCCACCCCCAGGTGGGCGGTGAGCAGCAGCGGGTAGAGCAGGGTCTGGCAGAACTGCCGGTAGCCGGCCCACGGCTCGCCGTCGCGGACGGGCTCGAAGGAGCCGATGTCGATGAAGACCGGGTCTGTGCCGCGCCACTGCAGGTTGTACGCCGAGCCGTCCTTGGTGGTGAAGCCCTCGGCCAGCGCGGCGCGCAGGATCTCCAGGTGCAGCAGCGCGGCGTCGCGCAGCATGGCGAAGGACCACTCGTACGGGTGGGAGACGAAGGGGATGCGGTCGTGGCGCAGCACGGCCGCCCACGGTCGCCGGGCGTCGGCGGGCACCAGCGCCGGCGGGGCGTCCTCGGTGCCGCAGACCTTGCCGGCGGTCACCAGCGCCGGGAAGAACTCGCTGCCGGCCAGCGCCCGCCAGTCCGCGGCGGCGGCGGCGTCCAGCCCGCGCAGCACGTCGTCGCCGACGTGGAAGACCCGGTTGGCCGGGTCGCGGAAGGAACCGGGCTCGGGGCGTACACCCGCGGTGCCCGCGACCGGCCGGTTCACCGGTGGTCGGTGGGCTGCCGGCGGAACCGGTCGACCAGGCGCCGCCAGTAGAGCTTGGCGGCGACGGCGGCACCGGCCACCCCGCCGACGACGGCCTGCACGATCAGGCTGCCGGATCCCGCGTCCAGGTAGGCCAGATGGATCACCGACCGCTCCTTCCCCTCGCCCGTCTCGACACCGGCGTCCCGGGTACGCAGCGGTGAGGCTTTTGACCCAGAAAGCCGGACTTGTCTGCCACCGTACGCCGATCGTCCGGGCCTCGTCAGGCACACCGGCGCACTGCCGCGACGTCCGTTTCGTTCAAGACATCCGAGGCCGGCGATCCCTACCGTGGACGCCATGACGCCTCGATTCGACCTCATCGGACTGGCCACCACCGACATGGCCCGCACGCTGGACTTCTACCGGCGGCTCGGGCTGGACATCCCGGCCGGCGCGGAGTCCGAACCGCACGTGGAGGTGACCCTGCCCGGCGGCGTCCGGCTCGCCTGGGACGACGTGACCATGGTCCGCTCGTTCGACCCGGGGTGGACGCCGCCCACCGGCAGCCCCCGGGCCAGCCTCGCCTTCCGCTGCGCCGATCCGGCCGAGGTCGACCGCTGGTACGCCGACCTGACCGAGGCCGGCTTCCACGGGCACCTGAAGCCGTGGGACGCCTTCTGGGGGCAGCGGTACGCGGTGCTGCACGACCCGGACGGCAACGGGGTGGACCTGTTCGCCCCGCTGCCGACGGACTGAACCGGCCCTCAGCGCAGCAGCGCGGTGGGTGGCAACCCGGCCAGGTCGCGGACGTCCCGGGTGAGGTGGGCCTGGTCGGCGTAGCCGCACCGGGCGGCCACCCCGGCCAGGGGCGTGCCCGCCCGGGCCAGCGCCAGCGCCCGCTGCAGGCGCAGGATCCGGGTCAGGGTCTTCGGGCCGTACCCGAACAGGTGCTGGCAGCGCCGGTGCAGCTGGCGCGGCGCGAGGCCGACCTCGGCGGCGATGGCGGTGACCGGGGTGCCGGTGGCCGCGGCGGCCGCCACCCGGGCGCCCACCGGGTCGGTGCCGCCCGCCGCCGCCAGCCGGTCGGCGGCGACGGCCAGCAGGACCGCCGCCGGGTCCTCGGCGGCCAGCCCGGCGAGCGCGCCGACGGCTCGGTCGCCCCACAGCGCGGCCAGGGGCACCCGTGCGTCGCGCAGCTCGTCGGCCGGCACCCCGAGCACCGCCGGGCCGACGCCGGGCGGGAACCGCAGCCCCACCCACCGCTCCCCCGGGCCGCTGGTGCTCACGTACGCCGTGCGGTCCGGACCGGCGACCAGCAGCCCGGCCCGGCTGGACCAGAGCAGGTCGACGCAGCCGTCCGGCAGCACCCGGGTGGTGCGGCGGGCCGGGGCCACGCTGGTCCACGACACCGCACCGGCGAGGCCGGTGCGACGTTCGGCGTACATGCCCCCAGCCTGCCAGAAGCCACCGACAGCCCCGCGCCGCGCCGCTACGCTGCGGACGTGCGCTGGATGGTGGTGGACGTGCCGTTGGACTCCTCCGGCGCCGGGCGCGGCGAGGAGCGGGCCCCGGCGGCGCTGCGCCGCGCCGGCCTGTTGCAGAGCCTGGCGGCCGACGACGGTGGCCAGGTGGACGAGGCGCGTCTGCGCGACGCGACCCGCGACCCGGTGAGCGGCGTGATCGACGCCGCGGGCCTGTGCCGGGCCGGGGCCGCCGTCACCGCCCGGATCGTGGAGGTGATCGCCGGTGGCAGCCGGCCGCTCGTGCTCGGCGGCGACTGCGCCATCCTGCCCGGCATCTGCCGGGCGCTGCCCCCGGTCACGGAGCTGTGGTTCGTCGACGCGCACCCGGACTTCCTCGACGGCACCACGTCGCCGACCGGCGAGGCAGCCGACATGGACCTCTCGGTCGTCACCGGGCACGGCCCGGCCGCCGCGACCGGGCTCGACGGTCCGCTGCTCGATCCGGACCGGGTCCACCTGCTCGGGCACCGTCCGTCCTCCGACGACAGCGGCCGGGTCGAGGTGGCGCGGATCGACCCGACGATCCGTCAACTGCCCGCGGCGGAGCTGCTGCGACAGGGCGCCGGAGCCGTCGGAGCGAGCCTCGCCGCCGGCGAGGACGGCCCGGCCTGGCTGCACCTCGACCTGGACGCGGTGGACCCGCGCGACCTGCCGGCGGTGACCTATCCCGAGCCGGACGGATTGCGCTGGCCGGACCTGGTCGCGCTGGTCACCCCGCTGGCCCGCGCCGACCGGCTGCTCGGCATGAGCGTCACCGACCTGAACGCCGACGAGGACCCCGACGGGCGATACGCGCGACGCGTCGTCGAGGTCCTCGCGGAGGTGCTGGGCCGGCCCGGCCCGGCCGCACGACCGGGCTGAGCGGCCGAGCTGGGCGGCGCCGGTCAGCGGCAGCGCCCCGGTCAGCAACCGCGCGGCGGTTCCGGGGCGGGCGGTCCGGGTCCGGGCTGCGGCGCGCCCGGCCAGGGTGGATCACCGCCCGGCCGGAACCAGGGTGGCACCTCGGCCGCCCGCCGGTTGCCCATGGTCAGCTGGGTGTCCACCTGGTTGATCAGGACGTGCCGCAGCGCCACCGTGGTGAGCCCGCCGATGGCGATGCTGACCAGGGCCAGCAGGGCGACCAGGGCGAGCACCAGCCGGGTGCGCAGCGATCGGCCGGCCAGCCAGCCGGGTAGCGACGGGCGCCGGGCCCGCTCACTCGGCGGGTCTGAGGACATATCCCGCGCCGCGCAGGGTGTGGATCATCGGGGCCCGACCGGCGTCGATCTTCTTGCGCAGGTACGAGATGTAGAGCTCGACGACGTTGGCCTGGCCACCGAAGTCGTAGTTCCACACCCGGTCGAGGATCTGTGCCTTGCTGAGCACCCGGCGCGGATTGCGCATCAGGTAGCGCAGCAACTCGAACTCCGTCGCGGTGAGGGTGATCAGCTGGCCGTCCCGGCGTACCTCGTGGCTGTCCTCGTCGAGGCTGAGGTCACCGACGGTCAGCACCGCCTCCTGCCGAGCGGCGACCGCGAACCCGGAGCGGCGCAGCAGCGCGCGCAGCCGGGCGATCACTTCCTCCAGGCTGAACGGTTTGGTGACGTAGTCGTCGCCGCCGACGGTCAGCCCGGCGATGCGCTCCTCGACGGCGTCCCGGGCGGTCAGGAAGAGCACCGGCACCGTGGGGGCCTGCTCGCGCAGACGGCGCAGCACCTGGAAGCCGTCCAGGTCGGGCAGCATCACGTCGAGCACCACCGCGTCCGGCTGGAACTGCCGGGCGGTGCTCAGCGCCGCCATGCCGTTGCCGGCGCTGCGCACCTGCCAGCCCTCGTAGCGCAGCGCCATCGACAGCAGGTCGGTCAGCGTCGCCTCGTCGTCGACCACCAGCACCCGGACCGGCTCACCGTCCGGGCGGCGCAGCTCGATGCGGCCCTGCGCGGCCTGCGCGTCCGTGACCATGCCCCCATCGTGGCCGTGCCGGCTGTGCCACACCTCGCCGCAACCTGTGCGCCGGCTGTGCGACCGCCGGCGTGTCGGACCGCGACACCCGGCAGTCAGCGCCGATCGAGGTTCACTCCGACACCCCGAGCGGATCGGTGCGGACGAAGCGCATGCTCCAGCCGCCGGCGCCGTCGGGCTGGTCGCGCTGGTAGAGGTGGTCGGGGCCGGCCTGGACCGTACCGATGCCGTCCGGGTGCCGCATGATCCAACGCTCGGGCGGGGCGCCGTCCGGCCCGGCCGGCAACTGCCGCACCAGGCCGTGGGCGGGCCCGCCGACGAAGCGTACGGTGACCTCGCGCATCGTCGCTTCCCCTCGGTGAGCGTGCCGGCACGTCCCGTGACGCCGACCCTGGCTCGCAAGCTACCGCACCCGTCGCGGCCGCCGCAGCGGTGTACGCGGCTCGGTCGACCGGCGCGGATGCGAACGGTTTGCCCAGTTCGGGGGCCGGGTACCGCGATCGGAGAACCCGCCGCCGGCGGAACGAGGGTGAGGAGCGGTCGATGCGCACGCTGGACGGGCGGTACCGGCTCGAGCAGCGCATCGGCGTCGGCGGGATGTCCGAGGTGTGGCGGGCCCACGACGCGGTCCTGGACCGGCCGGTCGCGGTGAAGCTGATCTCCCCCGGCCCGGACGGCCAGCACGGGCCGGTGGAGCGCATCCGCGCCGAGGCCCGATCCGCGGCCCGGCTGGTGCATCCCAACGTGGCCAGCGTGCACGACTTCGGCACCTCCGCGACGCTGCCCGGCCGCCAGGTGCCGTACATCGTGATGGAACTGGCCGAGGGCGAGACGCTCGCCGCGCACCTGCGCAACGGGCCGCTCGACTGGCGCATCGCCGTGCGGGTCTGCGCCGAGGTCAGCGCCGCGCTGGCCGCCGCCCACGCGCACGGGATCGTGCACCGCGACGTCAAGCCGGCCAACGTCATGCTCACCCCGGCCGGGGTGAAGGTGCTCGACTTCGGCATCGCCACCCCGACCGGTGAGCCGGACCCGGCGCCGGACGGCATGCTGGTGGGCACCCCGGCGTACCTGGCCCCGGAACAGTTGGAGCGGGCGCCGGCCACCCCGGCGGCGGACATGTACGCCCTCGGCGTGCTGCTGTACTACAGCCTGACCGGTCGGCTGCCGTACCGGGCCGGGACCGCCACCCAGTTGCTCGGCGTACGCCGCCGCCAAGCGCCGGACCCGCTGCCCGAGATCGACGGGTTACCGCCCGAGGTGGCCGACCTGTGCCGGTCCTGCCTCGCCGACGATCCGGAGCAGCGCCCCACCAGCCTGATGGCCGCGCTGCTGCTGGCCGAGGCGGTCGACGCCCGGGTGTACGTGCCGCTGCGGTTGCCGTCGCCGCGCCGAGCGGTACCGGTCTCGCCATGGACCGAGCGGGCGGCGGCGGAGGTGACCGAGGCGGTGCCGGTGGGCGACCGACCCGACCACGGCGAGCGGTGACGCGGGCCCGTCGCGGTTTCACCGGTCGGGGGCCGGGTAGCCGTGCCGGTGAGTGACGGGAGGAACGCGATGCCGAATCCGAGTTCCTGGCTGCATGAGGCCACCGCAACCGCCGAGGGCGGGCACGTACGCACCGACGACGGGGGGTTCTCCACCGCACTGGCCTCGCCGCTGGCGGCGCACTGCACCGGGCTACGACCCGAACAACTGCTGGCCGCCGCGTTCGCGTCCTGCCTGCACCACGCGGCGGTGGAGGCGGCCGGGGAGATCACCGACGAGGCGCACACGGTGCAGGTCCGGGCGGAGGCGAAGTTGGGGCGGGACGACGACGGCCGGTACCGGGCCGACGTGCACGCCTCCATCTCCTCGGCCGGGCTGAGCCGGGACCAGTTGGCCGACCTGGTCGAGTACGCGGACCGACTCTGGCCCTTCTCCAGCAGCGACAACAGCCGGCACCGACTCACCGTCAGCCCGGCGGAGAACGGCCGACACTGACCGGCTGCCCGATCGCCGACCGGGCGCGGCGCGGCCCGGTGCGGCGCGGCGGAGCGGTCCGGTGCGGCCTGGCGAACGGTGTGGCCCGGGCGGCTCACACTGGCCGCCCGAACAGACGAAAGACGCATCGGCCATACGGTGGAGGCTGTTGCGATCCATATCGATCGGCGCAAGATCGGCCTTTCGTCCGATCCCGCCCGTCGAATCGGTAATGCCGGTCCTATCCGACTCACGAGCCTTCAGAGCTCTGCTGCGATCCGCGGCTATTGCGCCCACAGATTCCGGCAAAATGTGGCGCATGCCACTCTTCGGGCTGGTGGCAACTGGGGACCGGCTTTCTAGCCTCGTCGGGTGCATCCCGACGACCCCTCCGACCAGCAGCTGACCGACGCGCGCCCGACCGACCGACCGGGCGACGCCGCATCAACCGAACGGACGATAGGCCGTCACCGCGTCCCCGAGCCGACCCGCCGGGGCAGTCGCGCCCTGCTCGGCTCGACCCCGTTGCGCGTGGCTCTGGCCACCGGCGTCACCTGCTGCCTGGGCGTTGCCGCGTTCGCCACCACCCGCGGCGAGCCCGATCGCCCCGCCCCCCAGCCGATCGCCGAGGCGTTGGCCGAGCGCGCCACCGTCGCCGACGAGCGCGCCTCCCGGTCGCTGGACCGCGACACCGCCCTGGCACCCGTCAGCCCGAGCGCGAAGCCCACGCCGACGCGAACCCCCTCCGTCGTCCGCAAAGCGCCGAAGAAGCCGGCCAAGCCCCGCCGCCCCCGACCGGTCGCCGGCCTCACCCAGGCCCAGATGGACAACGCCAAGGTGATCGTCGACGTCGGCCTGCAGCTGAAGATGCCGCGCCGGGCCCTGGTCGTGGCGCTGTCCACGGCCATGCAGGAGAGCAACCTGTACAACCTGGCCAGCGACGTGCTGCCGGAGTCGGCGCAGTACCCGAACCAGGGCAGCGGGTCCGACCACGACTCGGTCGGCCTGTTCCAGCAGCGGCCCAGCAGCGGCTGGGGCACGGTGGCCGACCTGATGCGTCCCGCGTACGCCGCCCGGGTCTTCTACCTCGCGCTCGCCGAGATCCCCGGCTGGCAGGACATGAGCATCACCGCCGCCGCCCAGGCCGTGCAGATCTCCGCCTTCCCCGACGCGTACGCCCAGCACGAGGAGCGGGCCACCATCGTCGCGGAGGCGTTGGCCTGAGCCGGCGCGCGGCCGGCCCGGGCCTCGTCGCGCTCGACGCTAGGTCGCTTCGAAGCCGCCGGCGGCCACCCGGGTCGCCGGTACCCCGGTGCCGGCCGCCGCGGTCGGCGTGTCCGCCGGTACCGGCTCGACACTCACCCCGCTGAGGATCTCGTCCACCCGCGCCTCGCGCCGCCGCCGGGCGGACAGCGCCGCCTCGAAGTCGCGCCGGGCCTGCATGGCCTCGGCGTACGCCCGCTCGCGCAGCCGGCGCGCCTCCTCCCGGGCCTCGTCCAGCGCGGTCCGGGCCTGGGCCAGCATCTCGGCCGCCTCCCGCTCGGCCGCGCCGGTACGCCGCGCGGTCACCGCGTCGCCCAGGTCGAGTCGCTGGAGCAGCCCGCTGAGCCAGGTCGCTTCCTCGCGGATCTCGTCGAACTCGCGACCGGCCCCGGCGGCGCTCTCCGCCCGCGCCGCGAGCCGGGTCAACCGGATCCCCAGTTCATCCAGGCAGGAATCCACCTGCCGCTGGTCGTAGCCGATCTCAACGACGGAGAACCTCATACTGTCGCCCCCCAGGCAGCTGGCATTACTTCCCCATCTGGATCCTCGGCGGAGCGGACGGTGACCGAGGAGGTTCGGGAAAAATGTTCAGCATGCGAGCGGCTGGGGTGCCCGGCGTGCCGCCGGGTGGTCGCCCGGGCGGGGGACGTGGACAATCCGCCCGCCGGGCGGGCGTTCAGGCGCGCTTGGGGAGCACGACCACCCGGCCGAAGAACTCGTCGATGCGGTGCACCACGTCGTTGAAGTCGTCCAGGTCGATCGGCTTGGTGACGTACGCGTTGGCCTGCAACGTGTAGCTGCCCACGATGTCGGTGTCGGCGTTCGAGGTGGTGAGCACCACGATCGGGATGGTGCGCAGGTCCTCGTCCCGCTTCACCTCGCCGAGCACCTGCCGCCCGTCCATCCGCGGCATGTTCAGGTCCAGCAGGATGACGTCCGGCCGGCGGGCACCGACGTGCCGGCCCTCGGAGCGGAGGAACTCCATCGCCTCCTCGCCGTCGCTGACCACGTCGATGACCTTGTCGACGTCGGAGTCCGCCAACGCCTCCTCGATCATCAGCACGTCGCCCGGGTCGTCGTCCACCACCAGGATGCGTACCGGCTGCGGGCTGTCTGCGCCCATCACTACCTGCCTTGGGAGTTGGTGGGGACGGGACCTCCGCGGTCACCGTGTCGGCGGGGAAATCTAGCCCATCAGGAGGCGGACTGGGACGCCGGGTCCACGAGGTCCGGTTGGTAGCCGAGGACGTCGGCTAGGCCGGTGATCCGCAGCACCCGCTCCACCCGGCCGCTGGCGCCGGTGATTCGCAGCCAGCCGCCCTCGGCGGCGGCCCGATTGTCCCCTCGCACGAACACGGCCATCCCGGTCGAGTCGCAGAAGGTGAGATCGGTCAGGTCCAGCAGCACCCGACGTTCGCCGGCCTCGGTGAGCCGGTCGATCGCGGCGGTGAGCTCGGCGGCGGTGCTCAGGTCCAGCTCGCCGGTGAGCCGCAGGCAGGCGCCACCGCCGTCGCGCCCGGCGTACCTGACCGTGAACGTCACCGTGCCCCCCTCGCTCCACCGCTGGGGTGGGACGTTTGCAGTGCGGCAAGTATACGCAGGGGAGGGTCGGACGGCCGGGGGCGGTCAGCGGCGGGCGGCGCTCAGGCCGGCCCGGCCCAGAGTCAGGGCGTGCGCCGCCCGGGGAAAGTCGTGCAACACACGCCCGTAGTGCTCCAGCGTCAGTTCCAGTGCGGCGGCGGGCACACCCCGACTGGTCAGGATGGTGACCATCCAGTCGACGAAGTCGGTGAAGAGCGAGACGTCGTCGACGTAGAGCGAGGCGGCGAGGAAATCCACCAGGTAACCGAGGTCACTGACCGTGGAGTCGAGCTGGGCGGGCGTGTAGTCGCGCGTCGCCGGTGCCCGTTCGCGCAGGTCGGCGAGCGCGCGATCGATCAACTCACTGCGACGCCTGACCAGGCTGGCGTACTCGTCGTCGCTCAGGTGGGCCAGCTGCGCCGGCGGGACCCGGCGCAACGCGCGCTCGTCGCCGACCAGGTCCGCCGCCGCCGGCGCGTCCGGCGCCCAGGCCACGCCGAGCCGGCGGGCCCACCGGCCGTCGGCGCCGAAACCGCGCCCGCCGACCACCACCGGTACGTCGGAGCGGCGGCACGCCTCGATCATCCGGTGCGCGTGCGGCAGCCGCATCGGCAGCGCGCAGGCCAGCGCCACCGCGTGGGCGTCGTGCCGGTGCAGGTACGACACCAGGTGCGCCGCCGGCACGCTGGCGCCCAGGAAGGTCACCTGCCAGCCGCGCAACCGCAGCACCTCAGCCACCAGCCGGGGCGGCAACGCGTGCCACTCGCCGTCCGTGCAGGCCACCACGACCCGGCCGCCGGTCGGTCGCGGGTTGGCGTGCGCGGCGACCGCCGCCACCACCCGCTCGCTGATGTGCGTGGCGGCATGTTCCTGGGCCACGCTCCACTCGTTGCGCGCCCACCGTTCGCCCACCTCGGCCTGGGCGGGAGCGACCAGGTCGAGCAGCACCCGCTCGGCCGGCACGCCCGCAGCCAGCAGATCGAGGGCGACGTCGATGGCCGCGTCCTCGTCGGCGTCGGCCAGGCAATCGAGGTACCCGGGGTACGCGCCGCTCGGATCGGTGGGGGCGGTCGTCGGGGCGGTCACGCTCGGGGCTCCCTCGGCTCGTCGGTGCTGGCCGGCGCGGGCACCGCGTGCAGGTGCCGGGCCGAACGCCCGCCCGGCGCCACCGCACGCAACGCCAGCACCGCGATGTCGTCGTGGTCGCGGTGCGCCAGCCAGTCGCAGGTCACCTGCTCGACCCGCTCGGCCAGCGCCGGCGCCGGCATCCGCTGGCAGCCGGTGACGGCCGTCACCAGGCGCTCGGAGCCGAACTGCTCGTCGCCGCGCCGGCCGCCACGCGCCTCGGTCACCCCGTCGCTGTAGAGCAGACAGGTCTCGCCCGGCTCCAGCCGGACCGTCACCTCGCCGACGCGCGGATCGGGCACCACGCCGATCAGCATCCCGCGCAGCGGCACCGTCTCCACCTCGCCGTCCGCGCGCAGCACCAGCGGCGGGAGATGGCCACCGCCGGCCATGGTGAGGGTCAGGCCCCCGTCGCGCTGCGGGCGGGCCACGCCGAGCACCATGGTGGCGAACCGACCCTGACCGTGCGCCTGGGTCGTCTCCAGCAACGCGTCGTTGAGCAGCCGCAGCAGCCGCGCCGGGTGCGACTCCAGCCGGTGCAGCGCCTGCAGGCACTGGCGAAGCTGGCCGGTGAAGACGGCCGCCTCGACGCCCTTGCCCGAGACGTCACCGAGGAAGAACACCGAGCCTCCGTCGGCGAGCCGGTGCGAGCCGTAGAAGTCGCCACCGATGCGCAACCCCGCCTGCGCCGGCCGGTACGCCGTACCCCACTGCACGCCCGCGCTCTCGACCGGCTCGACCGGCAGCAGGCTGGCCTGCAGGGTGTCGGCCACCTCGGCCTGGTCGCGGTAGAGCAGTGCGGTGGTCAGCGCCGCGCCGGCCCGGGCCCCGAAGGCGCGGATCAACTCGACGTCGTCCTCGTCGTACCAGCGGGTGGCACGCCGGGCGACCAGCAGCACCCCGGCCGGGTCGTCGCGGCCCGGCAGCGGTACGACCCGCGCGGCGCTGTCGACAGCGGTGAGGCCGGGCAGCCAGCCGGCGTCGGCCGCCTGCTCGACCAGCCAGTCCACCGCGTGCGGCTCGGCGCCGGTCAGCGCCTCGGCGATGGCGGCCGGTAGCTCGGCGGCGGCCAGCACGCCGGTGTCCACCATGGGCGTCTCGTCGTCGATGCGCTGGGCGCGCCACCAGCGGGCCCGCCCCGAGCGCGGGGCGAGCACCAGCACGGCGACCTCGGCCAGCGTCGGCACGGCGAGCCGGACCACGGCCGCGGCGGCGCGGTCCGGGTGCAGGGGATTACCGAGCTTCTCGCCCACCACGGCCAGGAAGGCGGAACGGGCCCGCTCGGCGAGCAGCGCGTCGGCGCGGCTGGCGCTCTCGGTGACGTCCTCGACGTACCAGCAGCACCCGGCTTCAGAGAGGGACACGTGACGGGCGTTGAGCCGGCGACCGTGGTGGGTGAAGGTGCCCGGGCAGGCGTCGGCCGACAGGTTGGACATGCCGGAGGCGGCGAGCAACTCGCCGGGCACCACCTCGGGCAGCAGCCGCTCGGCCACCGGGCTGAGGTGCCGCACGACGCCGTCGGCATCGCAGACCACCAGGCCCTCGCGGAAGTGCTCGACCACCTCCGACCAGTCGCGCGCGGAGTGCTCCCGGTCCGGGGCGAGCGGTGCGAGGGCGGCCGCGGGTCGGGCCGGGGCGTCGGCGGACCACGCCGGAGCCCGTGCCGTACTCGGCGTGGAGATCCGTCCGTCGCCCGGGTCACAGTCCCTGACGTCGGCAGCAGTCACCAGCTAAGCCCCACTCCTTGTCGTCCACCCGCAGCGCGCACCCGGCGTCTGTGGTCAAATCTCCCTGGGCCCACCCTACGCCGGTGCGCCGGGAGCGCCACCCGACAGCCGGGCTGGGGCGGGACGCCGCGTACCCGGCGGGTCCCGTCGGGGATTGTTACGATCCCCCCGATCCGGCCGGACCGGCAGCCTGCGGAAAGGCGTTGATGGTGTCATCGCATGGGCGGCAACCCGAGGCGACGCCGCTGAGCATGTCCGTCGATCGGTCGGACCCGGCCGCGCCGCTGATCCGGGTTGCCGGTGAGCTCGCGTACACCACCGCGACGCCGCTGCGCGTCGAGATCGACGAGATGCTCACCGACGCTCCCCCGGCGCTCGTGCTGGACTTCGCCGACCTGGCGTTCATCGACAGCACCGGCCTGGCCGTCATCGTGCACGCCTGGCGCGAGGGGCAGCAGGTCGGCACCGTGGTCCACCTGCGGGCGGTCCCCCGCTTCCTGGAGACGATCCTCGACATGACCGGGGTAACCGGCCTGCTCGCCCGTCCGCTGCCGGCGTCCGGGCAGCACGCCACCACCGCCTGAGCGCCCCGGGGTTTGCGACGGGCGGGTCGGCTGGGAACATGGAGGCATGTCCGCCCAGCTGTTGACCATCGAGGTGACCCGGCTCGACGCCGGCCGCGCCCGGCTACGGCTGACCGGCGAGCTGGAGTACGACACCGCGCCCGAGTTCATCGCCGCCGTCGCGCAGCTGCGCCGGGACGGCCACCAGGAGCTGCTCATCGACCTGGCCGGGGTGGGCCTCTGCGACTCGTCGGGGCTGAGCGCGCTGCTGGTGGCCCACCGAGGCGGCACCGCGCCGATCCGGCTGACCGGGGTCAACCCCCAGCTGCAGCGGATGCTGGACCGCACCGGTCTGGCCGAGCTGCTGTCCGTCGAGCATGCTGCCGGCGGTAACCTGCGCGCCACGGGCTGACCGCCGCCACCGGGCCACCCCCGGTCGGGGTGGCCCCCGACCCTGGGACCAGGGGCCGGGGGCCGGAGGAATGTCTAGGGTGCGGTCGTCGGCTGAAGTCGGGGCCGGTCGGCACGCGGCTCCCCCGCCGGGGTCTGGTCGGCATCGTCCGGGCGCCCCGAATCGGGCGTCTGGTAGAGGTAGCGGACGAACTCCCCACCCGCCTCGTTGTCGTCCGCTCCCGGCCACTGACCGACGCAGTCCACCCCGACGACCTCGCGGCCGCTGCCGTCGGCCTCCTCGAGCAGCGCCCACAGGCTCACCGGGTAGCAGCGGGTGGCATCGGGTGTGAGCTGCCAGCGCGCGTACCACCCTGGTCGGGCGGGGACGATCTCGACGATCCGCTTCATGACGACCTTCCTTCCGCGTACCTCGGAAGAACTCCGGTCCTGACCCGATCGTGCGGGCACGCTGGGTGAGCGCCCCTCACCCGCGCCGGATGAAGCCTCCGGACGCCCCTGCTGCCCGGCCGGCGGCGTCCGTTTCGGTCCCGACGACGGCGGGAAGGCGACGGGCGCAGGCACGATCCCCAGCGGAAGGGGTGTCACCAATGCGCAAGCAGATGGAGGGCGACAACCAGCGTCGCCGGGCGATCGCCCGACAAGCCCGCCAGCAGGGCAAGCAGCCCAGCGAGATCGGCGCCAGCCTGAGCGCGTCCAAGCAGCTCACCAGCCTCGACCGGGGCAGGCGCGCCGGCCCGTCGGCTGCCGGCGTCAGCAAGCCGGACGCAACCCGGGGCGGGCCGGTGCCACCGCCGATCGGTGTCCCCGACAATCCCCGGCCGCAGCAGTCGCCGGACCGCGACGTGTCCGCGGTGGGCGGCGTGGGTTACCACGAGTTGGTCGAAGACGTGCGACGCCGAGCCGGGGTCGACTTCCGGACGGCCAAGGTGGGCGCCGAGGCCACCGTGCTGGTCCTGGCCTTCGCGCTGGAGGCGGCGGAGCGGCAGCGGCTGCTCGACGCGGTGCCGACGTCCCTGCACGACGTGCTGCCGGTCGACGGCGTCGAGCGGCACCGGGACCTGCCCGGCTTCCTGGCCGAGGTGGGTCGGATCAGTGGTCGCACCCCGGAGCAGGCCCGCTACCAGGTGGAGGCGACGCTCGCCGCGCTCGCCGACCAGGACGGCGACCTGATCGAGTCGCTGCACGTACCCGACGGCCTGCGGGATCTGCTGAACCCGCCGGCGGCCGGCGGCGGCCTCGTCGGCGCGGACAGCACGACGCCGACCCTGGACGCGGCCGAGCTGCGGGCGGCCCTGGCGGACCTGCCCTACTGGTCCGGCGACGCGGACGCGCTGACCCGGGCGGTCGCGCTGCCGCCGGACAACCTGGACCGGGTCCTCGACCGGCTGGACCAGTTGCGCCAGGAGACCGGGCGCAGCCCGACCATCGCCCGGCCGGCCGCCACGGCCGCCGTGCTGACGGTGCGGAGCCGCCAGGCCGACGGGGTGACCCAACTCGACGTGGACCTCGCCCACCGCATCGACGACGCGATCGACGAGGCGGGGGCCGGGATGGCCAACGGCTGACCGGCGCGGCACGCGGGCCGGCGGGGAGCGGTGTGAGCCGCCCCGCCGGCCCGCGCCCGCATCCCGTCGAGGCCCGACGCGGGGTCGGGGCCCGGGCGGCGGGCTGCGGCGGCTCGGCTAGCGTGCCGGACATGAACCGCGCCGCCGACCGGCTGGAGCTCGTCGCCGATCCGGTCCGCCGGACCGGGCGTACGCTGCTCGCCGCCGGCGTCGAACAGTCGTACGTGGACGTCGAGGATCCCCGGCACCTGCACTTCGAGTACGTCCGGCGGATGGCCGCCGCGGCGGACCTGGCGGCGCCGGCGGGCACCCCGCTGGCCGTGCTGCACCTCGGCGGCGGCGCGATGACCCTGCCCCGCTGGCTGGCCGCCACCCGGCCCGGCTCGCGCCAGCGGGTCGTCGAGCGGGATCCGGCGGTTGTGGAACTGGTGGCGCGGGAGCTGCCGGCGCTGCCGCCGGAGGTCCGGGTGGAGATCGCCGACGCTCGGGCCGCCGTGGCGGACACGTCGGCCGGGGCGTACGACGTGGTGGTCGCGGACATCTTCCGGGCGGCCCGGATGCCCCGGCACGTGCGTACCGTCGAGTTCGCCGCCGAGGTGGCCCGCGCGCTGCGCCCGGACGGGCTCTACCTGGTCAACGTCACCGACCTGCCGCCGCTGGTGTTCACCCGCACCCAGGTCGCGACGCTGCGGGCGGTCTTCGCCGACGTCTGCCTGGTCGGCGACCGGCGGATGCTGCGCGGCCGGCGCTACGGCAACCTCGTCCTCGCCGCGACGCCCCGCCCGGACGGGCTGCCGGTCGGTCGACTGGCCACGGCGGCGCTGCGCGACCCGGTGCCCGGCGGGCTGCTGCACGGCGCCGCGCTCGACGGCTTCGTCGCCGGTGCCCGGCCCGTCACCGACGCCGCCCTCGACGTCGACCCCTGACCCGGTTTCCGCGGTGGGGGCAAACCACCTTCTCCAGCCGCTCATCCTGGCCCGCGCGGTCCGACTCAACCCGCTGACCGTCCTGGTCAGTGTGCTGCTCGCGGCGGAGCTGGCCGGCCTGCTCGGCGCCCTGCTCGCCATTCCCGCCGCCGGCATCGCCCAGGCCCTGCTGCGCGAGTACGGCCCACGGCGGATGCGTCGCCCGGTCTGACGCCCTGGTCAGCGGGCGCGGACCGGGACCTCCGGAGAGGTGCTCTCCAGCGGAACCGAGTTCGCCGGCACAAGGCCCAGCTGGACCGCGGGCCGCGGCGTCGTGGCGTCCAGCACCCAGTCGGCGCCGACCCGGGTCCGGTTGCCCGGCATGGCGAGCAGGTGGTAGCCGCGGGTGACCGCCTTGGCGAGTAGGCCGGACAGCGGGATCTGCAACGGGTTGGCCGCCGCGTCCTTGCCGCCCAGGTCGACCACCCAGCCCAGGTCGTGGTGCTTGTACGGTCGGCGCCGGCCCTGCCCGTACGACGCGACGATGTTGTACGCGGCGCGTTTGCCCTGCCGCTGGGCGTGCTGGGCGGTCATCGCGCAGATCTGTCCGGGGCGCGTCGAGTCCGGCACCGCGGCGGCGTCGCCGCACGCGTACACCTCGGGGTAGCCGGGGACGGTGAGGAACTCGTCGGTCACCAGCCGGCCGCGCTCGGTGCGCAGCCCCAGTTCGTTGACGAAGGGGTCGGGGCGCACCCCGACGCACCAGGCCAGCGTGCAGGTCGGCACGTACTCGCCGTCGGTGAGCTTCACCCCGTCGCAGGTCGCCTCGGCCACCGAGGTGCCCACCCGCACGTCCACGCCGCGCCGCTCGAGCACCCGGTGCGCGGTCTTCGACATCCGCTTGTCCATCTCGGGCAGCACCCGGGCGGCGATGTCGAGCAGCATCCAGCGGGGGCGCACGGCGAGCCGGGGGCGCTGGGCGTGCAGGTGGTCGGTGAACAACTGCCCGTGCGCGGCCACCTCGGTGCCGGTGTAGCCGGCGCCCACCACCACGAAGGTGGACCGGGCCCGCTGCTCGGCCGGGTCCTCGGCCTGCTCGGCCAGCTCGATCTGACGGACCACGTGGTCGTGCAGGAAGAGCGCCTCGGGCAGACCGCGGAAGCCGTGGGCGTACTCGGTCACCCCCGGGATCGGCAGCAGCTTGTTGACGCTGCCCACGGCGAGCACCAACCGGTCGTACGCCAGCCGGTTGCGATCCCCCTCCGGCTGGGTGAAGCCGACCCAGCGGTTCTGCAGGTCCACGTGGTCGGCCTCGCCGATGACCACCCGTACGCCCTTGAGCGTCCCGGTCAGCGGCACCGCGATCCGCCGCGGCTCGACGACCCCGGCGGCCACCTCGGGCAGCAGCGGCAGGTAGAGGAAGTAGTCGGTGGAGTTCAGCACCACGATCTCGGCCCGGTCCCGGGCGATCCGGCTCAACGTCTTCGCCGCGTGGTAACCGGCGAACCCGGCCCCCACGATCACCACACGAGGTTTCGTCATTGCGGGCCGTTTCCCGTCGCGGCCCGAGGCAAACGTCGCCGGGTGGGACGGTTGTCAGTCGGGCTGGAGCCGGAGGTGGCCGGTGGTGCGCACCGCCTCCAACTCCCACTCCCGGCCGAAGGCGCGGACCCGCGCGGCGGTGATCCGGCCCAGCTAGGGCGGGATGTCCGGGTCGAGCACCAGCCGGCCATCGAGCGGGTCGAGGCCGAGCATCGCGCGTACGGCAGCCATGCCACCCACCGTAGGAACGCCGGACACCGCCCGTCATCACCCGGTGCGGGTGAAAGCCGCGCAATATCCACCCCCGGCGATATGGACAGGCGCCACCATCAATGGGCAGGATGCCGGAATGGGATCAGACGACACCGGCGCACAGCCCACGAGGCCCACCCGCCGCACCTTCCTGTCCGCCTCCGCCGCCGCCACCGCCGCGACCGCCGCCACCGTGGCCGTGCCCGGGCTCGCCACGCCGGCCGCCGCCACGGGCGCCACGCCGCCGGGCCCCGGCCGGCCGATCCGCCCGCAACGGCCCGACCGGGACCTGCGCGACCTGCTGCGCCAGGTCGACCCACGACGGGTCGAGGCCATCGTTCGCCGGCTGGCCGCCTTCGGCACCCGGCACACCCTCTCCAGCCAGGACGACCCCCACCGGGGAATCGGCGCCGCCCGG
The DNA here is from genome assembly GCF_042650685.1 of Micromonospora sp. GCM10011542. Lineage (NCBI taxonomy): Bacteria > Bacillati > Actinomycetota > Actinomycetes > Micromonosporales > Micromonosporaceae > Micromonospora > Micromonospora sp. GCM10011542. The sequence goes on along the minus strand of NZ_JBHSBO010000034.1, from coordinate 14,035 downwards.
GACTGGATCTTCGCCCGCCTCCAGGAGTACGCGGCCACCTCCGGCGGCCGGATGACTGTGGAACTCCAGTCGTACATCCAGCAGCCGGCGTCGCGGATCCCCACCGCGACCCGGATCACCAACGTGGTGGCGACGCTGCGCGGCCAGTCGTCGCCGAACCGCACCTACGTGGTGACCGGGCACTACGACTCGCGGGCCACCGACGTGATGGACGCGGTCAGCGACGCGCCGGGCGCCGACGACGACGCCTCCGGGGTGGCCGTGGTCATGGAACTGGCCCGGCTGATGGCCACCCGGCCCACCGCCGCCACCGTGGTGTTCGCCGCGGTCGCCGCCGAGGAGCAGGGCCTGTACGGCTCGGCGTACCTGGCGCAGCAGCTCAAGGCGGCCGGCGCGGACGTGCAGGGCATGTTCAGCGACGACATCGTGGGCAGCAGCACCGCCGACGACGGCACCCGCGACCCGTACGCCGTGCGACTGTTCGCCGAGGGTGTGCCGACGGCGGAGACCCCGGCGGAGGCGAGCACCCGGCAGTCCGTCGGCGGCGAGAACGACTCGCCGTCACGGCAGCTCGCCCGCTTCGTCTGGGACGTGGCCGAGAACGACGCGACCGGCATGCGGGTGCGGGTGATCTACCGGCGCGACCGCTACCTGCGCGGCAGCGACCACATCTCGTTCCTGCGCGAGGGGTGGCCGGCGGCGCGGTTCACCGAGCCGAACGAGGACTTCGCCCACCAGCACCAGGACGTCCGCGTCGTGGACGGGCAGCAGTTCGGCGACCTGCCGGAGTTCTGCGACTTCGAGTACATCACGCGGGTCGCCCGGGTCAACGGCGCGGCCCTGTGGTCGCTGGCGCAGGCACCCGGTACGCCCAAGGGCGCGATCATCGTGACCACCGACCTGACCAACAACACCACCCTGCGCTGGCAGCGCGGCGACGAGCCGGACCTGGCCGGCTACGAGGTGGTGTGGCGGGAGACCACGGCCGCCGAATGGCAGCGGGTGATCGCGGTCGGCGACGTCACCCAGGTGACCATCGACCTGTCGAAGGACAATGTCTTCTTCGGCGTCCGGGCAGTCGGCCGCGACGGCCTCCGCAGCCCCGTCGCCTTCCCCAGACCGGGCGCCTGACGCGGCCCCGGCTCGGGCCGGTGCGGCATGATCGACAAGGCTTTCTGGTCACCGGGGTGTCCGACCCGCCGGGATGCCCCGGTTCCCAGGATGTCGAGTCGATCAATAGGCCGCTGAGGTGTCACGGCCATCTGAGACTTCCCGCCGGCCTCAGGTGGCCGTCGGGGCGGTGATGGCCCAGCGTTCGTGGTCGCGCCAGGCGCCGTCGATGAACAGGTAGTCCGGGGAGAACCCCTCCAGCCGGAAGCCGAGCTTGCGGGCCACGCGCTTGGACGGCTCGTTGCCCGGCTGGATGTTCGCCTCCAGCCGGTGCAGGCCGAGCGCAGTGAACGCATGGTCGACGGACAGGGCGACGCCCGCCGAGGCGTGCCCGGTGCCGCTGTAGGGCAGGAACGCCGCGTACCCGAGATAACCGCCACGCAGCGCACCGAGCACGATCCCGCTGATGTTGACGTACCCGGCGATCTCCCCGCTGGCGCGATCGCAGATCAGGTAACCGGAGCTGTCCCGGCGACGGATCCGGCGCAGATACTGGTCGTAGTCCGCGGTGTTGCCCGGCGCGGCCAGCCACGGGTGGTGCAGCTTACGGCTGCGCCCGACCGCGGCGAGGAACTCGTCGGCGTCGGTGGGCCGGGGGCGGCGGATGCCGGCGGGACCGCCGGTGCGCAGGTATCTCACGGCGGAACACTCTCGCCGACCCACCCGCCCCCTGTCCAACCGCGCACGCCCACGCCCGGCCCGGTCCGGGCCGCGGCCCCGAACGCGCGCCACGTCAGCCGAACGAGGCGGTGCTCTCGCGGGGCAGGACGGTATGAGGGGCGGTGATCTCGGTGACGGCCGCGTCCGGCTGGTCGATCCGGGCGGCGACGCGGGCCACGGCCTCGCGGGCGAGGAAGCCGGTGTCGACGGAGACGGTGCTCAGCGTCGGTCGGGAGTAGCGTCCCTCCTCGATGTCGCCGATGCCGATCACCGCGACGTCGGCGGGCACCCGCAGGCCGGCGTCGAAGGCGGCGCGCATGGCGCCAATGGCCAGGGGGTCGGAGTAGCAGAACATGGCGTCGGGGCGGTCCGGGCGCGCGAGGAGGGCGCGGGCGGCGCGGTAGCCGTCGGCGCGGCGGTGCCGCGACGTGGGCAGCGGGTGACCGGGCACGGGCGCCAACCCGGCCCGCCGCAGCGCCCGCTGGTAGCCGACCGTGCACGCCCGCGGCACGGCGGCGGACGCGGTGGGGTACGCCCCGATGGCCGCGATCCGTCGACGTCCGGCGCGCAGCAGGTGCGCCGTGGCGTCCTCGGCGGCCCGGGCGGCGTCGACGGTGATCTGGTCGCAGCGTCCGTCCCGGGCCTCGCCGCCGACCAGCACGACGGGTCGACCGGCGGCGACCTGGGCCTGGACCAGTTCGGCGGGTGCGAGGGGCGCGCTGAGCAGCACGCCGTCGACCGGCACGTTCCGGTCACCGCCCAGGGGCGGCGTCGCGTCCTGCTCGATGACCACCCGGTAGCCCTGCCGCGCCGCCGCGTGGACGACCTCGCGGGCGAGAGCGTCGCCGTACGGCACGTCGGCGTCGGGCACGACCAGGGCGAGGACGCCGGTGCGGCCGGTACGCAGTGTCCGGGCGAACACGTTGGGCCGGTAGCGCAGCTCCGCGATGGCCGCGTCGACACGGCGGCGCATGGCGGGGCTGATGTGGGGATAGTCGTTGACCACGTTGGAGACGGTCTTGACCGACACACCGGCCAGCCGTGCCACGTCCTTGAGCGTGGAAGCCACGACCCGCCCTCCCCCGACGAACGTCACACCGGCAAAACCGCGGTGTAGTTACGACCCTGGCAGGCGATTTCACACCTGTCAAGGCGCTACGGTGGTGTGAATGGGAGGGGGTGGCCGGTGGAGGACGACACCGCGGTCCCGGCCGCCGTGCGGCTGGTCCGGGATTTCGTGAACACCTACGAGCCGCAGATCGACGACGAGTCGCTGACCAGCCCCGACCAGCTCCGCGACTGGTTCGCCGACCGGCGGTTGCTGCCGGCCGACGCACACCTCGGGCCCGCAGACCTCACCGTGGCCATGACGATCCGGGAGGGGCTGCGTGCCGTACTGCTCGGCCACGCCGGTCACCACGGCGACCCGGCGGCGATCGACCAGCTCAACCGGGCCCTGGCCGACGTGCCTGTCGCGCTGCGCTTCGCCGACGACGGTCCCCGCCTGGTCGCCACCGCGGGCGCACCCCTCGGGCGGGCGCTGGGCGGACTTGTCGACGCGATTCGACAGTGCGGCGAGCAGGGGACCTGGCCACGGCTGAAGGTGTGCGCCCGCGACACCTGCCGCTGGGCCTACTACGACGCCTCGCGCAACCAGGCTCGCCGCTGGTGCTCGATGGCCGGCTGCGGCAACTACGTCAAGATGCGGCGGGCGTACGCCGCCCGCACCGGCCGCACCCGGGCCGCGAGCGATGAGGGCGCGCAACCGGCCCAGTAGACGACACGTGACGAGGGGCACGGGGCGGACCAGCACGGAATCACGGCCGCTCCCGGAGGGGTTCTACCTACGCCGAGCACCCGCCGGCACGGTCACCAAGTCGCAGAGGAGACGATCCGATGCCAACGACCCAGGACGGGCCCGACCGCGCAGCAGTCGTGCGCAACGCCCGGTTCGGCAAGCTTCCGAAGCGGATCCGCCCCGAGGAGATGGTCGAGGAACAGGCGGCCACGGTGCCGGACCCGGCGCGGGACATCTACAACCCCGACGACTGGCTCGTCCGCCACGCCGTCTGAGGCAGAGCAACCACGCAACGGAGGATCCCTGATGCGCCTTCCCAAGAACCTGATCTCACTGTCGGTGGCGGTCCTCGCGCTGGCCGTGCCCATCGCTTGCTTCGCCCAGGTCTTCTGACGACCCGGGCCTTCTGACGACAGCCACACCCCGGCCGGCTACAGCGGGCTGGGGTATGGCTGGTCCATCGGCAGGGGGACCTGGAGGAACGTGGTGCCGCGCAGGTCCAGCCAGGCCCGGTCCGGTGCGCGGACCAGGCGCAGCATCACCTCGTCGCAGGACGGGCAGCGCCCGACCAGGCCGGGCGCGTGCGCGAAGACGTGCAGGCTGGCCATCGGGCCGGTCATCCCGCAGTTCTCGCAGCGGCCCATCGCGGTGCTCAGGTCGATGGCGAACAACTCGCGCAGCGGGCCGTCGAGCATGTTGCCGTCCAGGTACGACATCTCGGTCATCTCGGGTCTCCTCGACGTGCTGAGCGGAAGTGGTCAGCCGGTGGGGCCGAAACGTTCGGTCTTCACCCGGCGGGACGGGTGGCCCAGCGCCACCAGCAGGTCGGCCACGGCCTCCACGAACCCGGTCGGGCCGCAGACGTAGGTGAGCGGTTCCAGGTCCGGCGGCCAGCCGTGGGTGTTGACGTCGGCCAGCCCGATCCGGTGCGGCTCGCCGCGCCAGCCCTCGGGTGCCTCCCGGGTGTAGACGTACGCGACGTCCAGCCCGAAGTCGTCGCGTACCCGGCGGCGCAGCTCGTCGCCGTAGATCGCGTCGCGCGGGCTGCGTACCGAGTAGAGCAGCCGGAACGGCACCCGGCTGCCGGCCAACCGGCGGGCCCGGATCATGGCCATCAGCGGCACGATGCCGGAGCCGCCGGCCAGCAGCTGCACCGGGGCGGTCTCCTCCGGCCGCCAGATGAACCAACCGCCCAGCGGGCCGCGTATCTCCACCGGGTCGCCGTCGCCGTAGACGTCGATGAGGTACGGCGACACCTCACCGTCCGGCACCCGCTGCACGGTCAACTCAATCCGCGGCCCGCCCGGGCCGTCCACCGCCGGCCCGGCCACCGAGTACGAGCGGGCCGCCTGGTAGCCGTCCGGTGCGGTCAACCGCACGTCGACGTGCTGCCCGGGCAGGTGCCCCGGCCAGTCCGGCACCTCCAGGACCAGGGTGTGCGCGTTCGGCGTCTCCACCCGGCGCTCCACCAGCCGGCCGACCTGCCAGCCGATCGGGGCACGTGCCGGGGTGCCGGTGGCGACGGCGCGCTCAGTCACCCGCGTACCGCTGTTCGCGCCACGGGTCGCCGTAGTCGTGGTAGCCGGCGGTCTCCCAGAACCCCGGCTCGTCCATCGTCTTGAGCCGGATGCCGCGCACCCACTTGGCGGACTTCCAGAGGTACAGGTGGGGCACCAGCAGCCGGGCCGGGCCGCCGTGTTCGGCCGGCAGCGGGCTGCCGTCGTAGGTGTGCACGACCCAGGCCCGGCCGCCGCGCAGGTCGTCCAGCGGCAGGTTGGTGGTGTACCCGCCGTAGGAGTGCGCGAGTGCGAAGTGCGCGCCGGTGTCCACGCCGTCGAGCATGGTGTCCAGCGAGACGCCCTGCCAGGTGGTGCCGAGCTTGGACCAGCGGGTGACGCAGTGGATGTCGACGGTCGGCGTCTCCTGCGGCAGCGACATCAGCTCCGGCCAGGTCCACCGGTACTCGATGCCGTTCTCGGTGGAGATGACGAACTCCCAGGTGTCCAGTGACACCCGGGGCGTCGGGCCGGCCGAGAGCACCGGAAAATCCTCGGTCAGGTACTGCCCGGGGGGCAGGGCCGGCTCCTGCGAGCGGGGCCGGCCCTGGAAGCCCGGTGACACGATTCCCATTGCACAGTCGTACCACCCGCGCCGGTGGGAGCGGAGCCTTTCCCGCGTACCCCTCCGCCCCCGGCGTGGCGTGGTCAGTGCCGCTCGGCGACCACCTCGCGGTCGCCGGTCTGCCCGCCGCGGGTGGCCCGCAGGCTGGTCAGGGTCACCACGACCAGCACCCCGATGATCACGCCGAGCGAGGCGAGAGTCGGAATCTCCGGCACGCCGCTCCAGATGCCGTGCGCCCAGTGCAGGCCCAGCTTGAGGCCGATGAACGCCAGGATGATGGCCAGGCCGTAGCTGAGGTGCACCAGCCGGCTCAGCGCGGCGTGCAGGACGAAGTAGAGCGCCCGCAGGCCGAGCAGGGCGAACGCGTTGGTGGCGAAGACCAGGTACGGGTCCTCGGTGATGCCGTAGACGGCCGGCACCGAATCGACCGCGAACACCACGTCGGTGGCCAGCACCGCGACCACCACCAGGGCGAACGGGGTGAGTGCCCGCTTGGCGCCCTGCCGCACGGTCATCCGGGTGCCGTGGTACTCGTCGACCACCGGCATGAACCGGCGCAGCAGCCGCACCGAGCGCATTCTGTTGATGTCGACCTCCTGCTCGTGCCCGGAGAGGGCGTCGCGCAGGAGCTTCACCGCGGTGGCGATGAGGATGATCGCGAAGAGCAGGAAGGCGAAGTCCAGCGTCTGCAACGCCGCCGCGCCGAGGGCGATGAAGACCGCGCGCAGCACCAGCGCGCCGGCGATGCCGTAGAGCAGCACCCGCTGGGCCAGCACGGCCGGCACCGCGAACGCGGCCAACAGCAGCATGAAGACGAAGAGGTTGTCGACCGAGAGGGACTTCTCGACGAGGTAGCCGGTGAGGTACTGCACGCCCTGCTCGGAGCCGTAGCGGGACCAGATCCAGGCGCCGAACGCCAGCGGCAGGGCGATGTAGAACGCCGACCAGCCGAGCGCCTCCCGCATGGACACCTCGTGCGGGCGGCGGGTCACCAGGAAGTCGAGCACCAGCAGGACGAGCACGCCGACGATGGTCACCGCCCAGAGGGTCGGCGTGCCCACCGACGACAGGTCACCGGCCGCGGCCAGGTACGACACTTCACTCATGGGGCCTCCTCGAACACCGTGTCATGTTCGAGGTCTCCTTCACCCACCGATCGTGGGCAACCACCCGAGGCGCGCCGGGCGCGCCGTACTGACCGGAATGGTTCGTGGGAAGTACTCCCCTCGCGTCACAAGGCTAGGCCAGGCTCAGTCCCAACACCAAACGTGACCGTCGATAGTTGCCCTGTGCAACCGCTGGGTACGACCCCTCACCCGGCCTCCACCGCGGCCAGCACGGCGGCCACGTCCAGGTCGGCCATGCAGGCCGGGCCGGCCCGGTCCAGCGGGCAGCGCGCCTGCCACCAGCACGGCTGCTCGGTGATGGCGGTCGGCTGCCGGTGCGGGCAGTCGGGCAGGCCCTGCAGGTCGATGCCGCCCATGCCGTACCGCCGCGCGTCGGTGGGCCCGAACAGCGCCACCGTCCGCGCGCCCGCCGCGGCGGCCAGCCGCACCGGCCCGGTGTCCGGTCCGACCACCACGCCGCCACGGCGGGCCAGCGCCGCGAACTGACCGGCCAGGGTGGGCAGATCCGCGCGGGGCAGCGGCACGCCCGGCGGGTCTGGGTCGTCTGGCGGGCCCACGGTGAGCACCGGGTGCCCGCCCCGGGTGAGCACGTCGGCCAGTCGCCGCCACTGCCCGCGCGGCCAGTGCTTCACCGCCATCCCGGCGTCGGTCACGAGCACCACCGGCGGCGCGGGCGGGTCACCGACCAGCCGGGCTACCGCCCGCTCCCCCGCCCGGCGAGCGGGGTCGGTCAGGTGCACCCGGGGTCGGGCCGCCCGGTCGGCCGCGGCCAGCAGCCCCTCGGCGTGCAGGATCTCCAGGTAGCGCTCCCCCACCGGCTGCTCCGGCGGCGGGCTGCGCCACAGGTTGGTCACCGCCCGGCCCGCCGCCGCCTCCAGCAACTCCGGGATGCCGTCGTAGCGGGTGGTGCTGACCGCCAGGTCGGGCGGATGCGCGGCCAGCGCCTCGGTGACCGCCGACCGCTCCGCGCCGGGCCGGCCGTGGCGCGGGGTACGCACCTCGGCCACCGCCGGGTCGGCGCGGACCAGGTCCGCGCCCGGCTCGTGGGTGAGCACCCGCAGCCGGGCGTCCGGATGGCGCCGGGCCAGCCCGTGCACCGCCGGCAGCAGCATCAGCAGGTCGCCGATCCCGCCCAGCAGGTCCACCACCAGGATCTCGGCGTACCGGTCAGCCACCGTGGCGGCCCAGCGTCCGCGCGTACAGGTCCCGGTGCGCGGCGGCGACCCCCGGCCAGGAGTACGCGGCGGCGAAGGTCCGGCCGCGTTCGGCGAGCCTCCGGCGCAGCACCGGATCGGCGAGCACCCCGCCGACCGTCCGGACGATGGCCGCGCTGTCCCGCCGGGCCGGGATCACCGCCACCGCGCCCTGCCGGTGCGGCTCGTCGTCACCGGAGTCCGGCACGGTCACCGCGGTCGGTACGCCGTGTGCCAGCGCGGCCAGCAACGCGCCGCTCTTGGTGTCCACCCCCGCGGTGAACGGCAGCACCACCGCGTCGGCGGCGCGCAGCGCGGCGGAGACCCGCTCGGCCGGCACGTGGCCGGTGAAGGTGACCGCGTCCGCCACCCCGCAGCGGACCGCCAGCCCGCTCAGCTCGGCGCGGAACGCGCGGGCCTCCGGCTCCGGCAGCGCCTGCGAGGTGAACCCGCCGACCACGAGCAGCCGCAGGTCCGGATACGAGCGACGCAGCTCGGGCAGCGCCTCGATCAGGTACCGCACCCCCTTGACCGGGTGCACGAAGCCGAAGAACACCAGCAGCGGCGCTCCCTCGGGCAGGCTCAACTCGGCGCGCAGCCGCCACCCCGCCGTGGCCGCCCCCTGCGGCTCGGCCACGTTCGGGGCCAGCGGGACGTGCTGCGGACTGCGGCCGGTGCGCGCCCGCACCGCCGCCGCGTGCCCGGCGTTGGTGACGATCACCGCCGCGCTGGCCGGTACCAGCCGTCCGGTTTCCCGATCCCACAGCCGCAGCCGCTCCACCGCGGACCAGACCGGGCCGGGCAGCCAGCGGGGCGCGGCCCACCAGCCGTACTCGTGCACGGTGGTGACCAGGGGGACGCCGCGCGGCAGCCGCAGCGGCAGCAGCCCCGGCTGGCCGGAGAACCGGTACGCCGCCGGCGCGAACTGCACGTGCACCAGGTCCGGGCGCAGCCGGCGTACCTCGGCGGCGGCGCGTCCGGTCGCGGCCCGCCAGCCGCCGCTCGTACCGTCGCCGCCGACCGGCACCGGGCTCACCGCGACGCCGACGTCGGCCAGGGCGGCGACCAGGTGAGCCACGTAGTCGGAGACGCCGTCGCGGTCCGGACGGCCGGGACCGTGCAGCATGGCCACGCTGATCCGGTCGTCGACCATGCCACCTCCGACGTCGGTTCGCCCGTGCACACGCTGCCGGTCCGGCGCCGACCACTCAGCCCCGGCGCAACGTCGCGCCCGGGGCCATCGCCGGCTCCACCAGGCCCCGGTAGTCGCGGGGCATCTGGGTGGCCACGTCGTCGAACTCGCCGCCGCTGATCGCCTCGCGCAGGGTGGTGAAGACCGCGCGGACGGCGTCGCGGGCGGCCGGTTCCTCGACGTGGGCGCGCAGCGCGACCCGGGCGACGAACTCGGCCGCCCCGAACCGGTCCGCCGACTCGGTCCGCGGGCTGGGCTTGAGCACCATTTGCAGCGGTCTGGGCAGTTGGGCGGCCAGGTCCAGCACCTCACCGCCGGTCAGCCGCTCGGCGAGGGTCTCCAGCACGGCGCGGGTCAGCTCCACCGCCTGCTCCGAATCCGCCCGGGTGCGCTGGGCGACCTGGTCGACGAAGGTGTCGTAGTTCATCGCGTACTCCCTGGGGATCGCGTCCGGGCGCTGCGGGTACCCGCGCCGGCCACGGGGAAACGGCGCCGCATTCGTCCGCGCGGCCGTGCGTGACGGGCCGGCGGACGGGTAACCGCGCCCGGACGTGACCGCATCGACGCCCCGAGGAGCCCATGCCATGGCGAGCTACGCCGACGTCCTGCAGTACCTGTCGAGCCTGGACTACCCGGCCGAGAAGGACGACGTGGTGCGCGAGGCCGAGCGGGAGGGTGCCCCGCCGGACGTGCTCAAGGCGTTGCGGGCGCTGCCGCCGGTGGACTACGCCAACGGCAACGAGGTGGCCCGCTCCGCCAGGACCGACACGGCCCCCGAGGTCGGCCGTTCCCAGCGGGCGGCACAGGCCCGGGAGCCGCACACGCGGGTATCGCAGCACCTGCGCGGTATCTGACCCGCAGCGTGGCGGGCGGGTCCGTGCCGCGTGAACGGCGCGGGTGACCGGCGTGGGTGCGCGGTCCCGGCCACCGGAGGGGCACACCTCGGCGGCGACCCAGCTCGCCGTGGTCGGGGTCGTCGGGGTCATCGCCGGCGGCCTCTTCGCCGCCCTGGTGTCGCCGTCGCTCGCACCGCTGGCCGGCTGGGACGTCGCCGCGCTGAGCTGGCTGATACTGGTGTGGCACAAGTTGTGGCCGATGGACGGCCCGCAGACCGCTCGACTCGCCGTCCATGAGGACCCCAACCGGGCGGCCCGCGACGTGGTGCTGCTGATCGCCTGCCTGGCCAGCCTGCTGGCGGTGGGGCTCGCGGTGGCCAACGCGCGCTCCGCGCCCCCCGGCCCGCACCGCGACCTGTACGGCGGACTGGGCGTGTTCAGCGTGCTGCTGTCCTGGCTGGTCGTGCACACCGTGTACGCGGCCCGGTACGCCCGGATCTACTACATGGGACCGGACGGCGGTGTGGACTTCAACCAGTCGGAACCGCCCTGTTACTCCGACTTCGCGTACATGGCCTTCACCATCGGTGCCACGTTCCAGGTCTCGGACAACAACCTGACCAGCACCGAGATACGCCGTGCGGTGCTGCGGCACTCGATGGTGTCGTACGGGTTCGGCGCGTTCATCATCGCCGTGACGGTGAACCTGCTGGCCGGTCTGGCGGGCTGAGCGGTGCCAGCTCAGGCCGATCTGGGTCTGGCTGGCCGGTTTCACCGTTGGTCTGGCCGGTTTGGCCGTCGTGCCGGGACAGGCGGGCGCCCCCGGGTCACGAACCGCGACCGGGGGCGCCACGCAGACCTGTCCTGGCGGCAAGCCGCACCCGAACCGGGTCGCGACCACCAGGCGGTTGATGTTCGCCCGAACCGGGCGGGCATCACTGCCGGGATCATCATACGACACAACATCATCCGTACGGATGATTTTTCGGCGACTGTGGGCCAGGGCACGTCACAGGTTGTCGGTGACCTCCGCGTACCGCCGCTCCAGGTCGACCCGCGCGAGGGCCCCCACCAGCCAGGCCAGCCGCTCGGACTCGCCGCTGCCGGCCAGCCCCGCCAGGTCGTCCGCCGAGCGGCCCAGTCCGAGCCGGCGGGCAGCCGCGAGGGCCCGCCGGTCGGCCACGGGCGCAACCTCCCGCCACAGCGCCTGCGCCTCGCGCAGGAACAGGTCGATCACCTGGTCGTCCACCCCGGGCAACTCCGCGAGCAACTCCCGCTCGCGGGCCGGGTCATGGTGCGCCACCGAACGCAGGCGGCGCAGGTCGCCCCGGTACCGCTCGACGACGGTACGGGCCAGGTCGCCCAGCGCGACGGCCAGCGCGTCCACGTCACCGCGCTGGCCGCTGTCGCGCAGCACCCGTACCCGGTCCTCATGCAGCGAGCGGGCCAGCCGGGCGGCGCTGTCCCAACCCGCGTCGCGCAGCGCCCCCGCCGCGTCCACCGCCCGCCGGAAGTCACCCCGCCGGGCCAGCAGCATCGACAGGTACAGCACCTGGAACAGACTCGACGGATTGTTGATGACCCGGAAGCCGTACTGCTCGGCGAAGCCCCGTCCGCTGCCGGCGAGCCGGCGCACCAGGCGCTTCCTGTCCTCGGTCCGGGTGATCACACTGGTCGGCATGCCGGCGACTACCCGCGCCACCGCCGGTCACACGCCGTAGGCGGCCCGGCGCGGACCCGGGGGTACGCGCTCGCGCGGTACCCGCCGGGGACGCGCCGGGCGGGCCTCCCCGCCGAGACGCGCGCCTGGCGGGCCTCCCGTCGCGCGGTTGCGGCGGCTCCTTCCGGTGGGTCGCGGGTCAGCCGTGCAGGTTGCCGGTGCGGTCGCGGGCCTTGAGCCGGGTGGTGGGCAGGGCGGGCGCCAGCAGCGGCGGAGCCGGATCGTCGGCGACCACACCGAAGCGCCGACCGGCCATCCAGTCCTCCCGGGCCGCGACGACCTCCTCGTGCGAACGACCGACGAAGTTCCACCACATCACCAGCGGTTCCTCGAACGGCGTCCCGCCGAGCAGCAGCAACCGGGCGCCGTTCCCGCCGCGCACGGTCAGCTCCGTGCGACCGGAGCCCAGGTAGAGCAGCGCTCCCGGCTCGAACCCCACCCCGTCCGCCTCCGCGGAACCGGACATCGCCATCAGCGCGTACTCGAAGTCGGGCCGCAGCGGCAGCGTGGCCGGCGTCGGACCGCTCAGCTCCAACTGCGCGCCGAGCAACGGGGTGTGCACCACCGCCGGCGACCGCTCGCCGGCCATCTCGCCGACCAGGAGGGTGACGTCCAGTTCGCCGTCGCGCCAGCGCGGCAGGTCCTCATGGTGGGCGAAGTCGGCGGCGCCGGCCCGCGCCGGGTCCGGCAGCGCCACCCAGAGCTGCACACCGTGCATCACCGGCGGGTGCGTGTCCGGGGACCGCTCCGAGTGGGCGATGCCGTGCCCCGAGGTCATCACGTTCAGCTGGCCGGGCCGGATCGGCTGGACGTTGCCCAGGCTGTCGCGGTGCAGGATCTCCCCGTCCAGCAGCCAGGTCACCGTCTGCAGCCCGGTGTGCGGGTGCGGCGGCACCTCCATGCCCGGCCGCTCGGCCACGTCGTCCGGCCCGAAGTGGTCGACGAAGCACCAGGCCCCGACCATGCGGCGCGGTCGTTGCGGCAGCAGCCGCCGGACGGTCGTGTATCGGCCCAACGGCACGTCGTGGCCGAGCAGCAGCACGCTGCCGGGATCGACGTCGGCCACACCCGGTGGGCGGGTCTCCGCCAGCATTGATTCAGTACGCTCCACCGCCCGACTGTACGCTCAGCCCCACCCACGCCTCACCCGCTTCCCGCAGGGGTGGTCCCAGGTCACAAGGTCCGGGCGTGGCCGGTCGAGGGGCCGGGCCGGTCAGGGTCCGGCCGGTAGCACCGTCACGACGTGGGCGCCGGCAACCAGGTCGACGAAGAGCCGGTCCACCGACCGGTCCCACCCCGGCGTACTCAACAGCGCACCGGCGGCCACGCCCACCTGGCGGTCGTCGCCCAGCACCACCGAACCGACGCCGGCCGCCGCGCGTACCCGCACCGGCGGTTGACCGGGTACCTGGATGTCGAGCTGGTTGGTCCCGCCGGTCACCCGCACGGTCACGGTTCCGCGGACCGGTGGCAGGAGCAGATCGGTACGGGCCGAACCGCCGGCCAGCTCCACCCCGCGCAGCCGGGCCTCGGTCAGGTCCAGCACCTGGCTGCTCACCCCGCCGGCGAGCTGAAGACGCCAGTCGACCCGCACGTTGAGCAGCACCCGCACGGCCGCCGGCCCCGATTGACCGGTGGGCGTCAGCCGGAGCTGGACCCGGTCACCCCGTACCTCCGGCCCGGGGACCACGCCCGATCCGGCCGGGCTGCTGATCCAGTACAGGTCGTCGCCGAGATCGCTCACCTGCAGTTCGAACAACGACAGCCCATCGGCGAGCACGAAGGTGGCCTGCCGGCGGCCGGCCACGGGCGCGGTCAGCGTCTGCTCGGCGGCCGCGGCGGGCACTTCCCGTTAACCAGGTACGGCAACTGTCCAAGATCTACGGTGTGCCGGTGGCTGGTGCGTGCGTGATCAGCTGTGGATATGCCGCTGGCCGGCACCCCGTGTTCGGGTGCCGGCCAGCGATCATGTCGTGCTGTCATCCGTTCGTGCTGTCGCGTGGTGGTGCTGTCTGTCGTGCCGTGGTGTGTCAGTGCCTGTGTCAGTTCCAGTGCTTGGCGACGAGGTCGGCGGCCTGCTGCTCCCACTGAGCGTAGGCATCCGGGTAGGCCGAGACCTGCACGGTCTGCGCGGCGTCGGTCAGCGGCATGTCCTGCCAACCATCAACCTGACGCAGGCCCTTCAGGAACGCCGTCGTCGAGTACTGCGGGTCGGTGA
>NZ_JBHSBO010000033.1:0-99138 GCF_042650685.1 Micromonospora sp. GCM10011542 | reverse complement strand
AGACCGACAGGCCGGACGGCGTGTCAACCAACACCGTGAACGTTCGTGGTCACGGCACTAGCGCTGTGATCAGACTCGCCGTCGCGGCGACTGCGCTGGCGTCTGAGGACCATCCTTCGGGACAGGCGCAGCTTGAATGCTGACTTCTGTAGACCGACTGAGCCACCCGGTCGGTAACGCGGCGTAACGAGCGACGTTCGATACAGAGCGCCGCCTGGTTACCGGATCTGCCGAGATGTGCGCACCCGATCACGGCGGCAGCGATGCCGACGACAGCGCGTGCGGGCCGTGGCGCACCCGGTCGCCGGGCTCGCCCTCTGGTCATTGGGTCTTCGTGGCACCATGTTGCGCTATGGATCATCAGGGGCAGTTTCGTCGTGCAGCGCTCGCGTTGGGCATCCCGGACGACGAGGTCAGCCGGTTCATCCAGCACCTCCGTTTGTCGATCCGGTTGAGCGGGGGATCCGGCGGTGTTCCGGTCGGGCAGTTCGGTGGGTTGCCCCGGCTGCCGGTGGGCATGGACTGGCCGTCCGACGGGGTCAGTCCGTTGCCGTTCATCTTCTCGGTCGACTGTGCGGCGCTGCCAAGAGTCGACGGCTTCGGCCTGCCGGCGGACGGCTCGCTGCTGTTCTTCCTAAACCACGAGCAGGCCGCTGCCACCGGGGAGCGAAGGTACGGGCGAGTCGTGTATGTGCCGGCCGGTACCGATACCGAGGTGGCGACAGGATCCACCGACGACGCGTTCGTCGGCGAGCAGTACGACGTCGGCGCCACGCTGCGCGCGGATTTCCCCGATTGGTTCGGGGCGGACGACGAGGACGAGGAGGACGAGGACGAGGACGACCTGTCGCCCTTCCAGCAGCAGTTGGCCCGTGACCTCGAGCGTGACCTGCCGCACCTGGACGAACTCTGTGCTCTGGCCAACGATCTCTGGCCGCCTGACAACGGGTACGCCAGCGCCTATATCGGCGGGTATGCCGACGAGGAGGTAATCAAGAGTATTGCGGAGCAGACCCTCGCGTGGCGCGAGAAGACCGGCGAGATCGTCATCCCGGTCGCGAAATGGTATTCCCATGTGGAGAAGGAGACGCACCGGCTGACGAGTGAGTGGGTGTCGCTCGCCCACTTTCCCGTAGACAACGAGCTCTATTACCGGAGTGACGGGAGTTTCGTGATCCGTCACGACGACCTGGCCGCTGGTCGGCTGGACGAGGCGCTTTCGGTGGCTGAGTTGATCCCATAGAACACCGGCGGCGTCAAGATCACTTTAGCGGTGGGTGGCGCACTCGGCCGTGAGGACAGCCGTGCAGGGGGCCGTCATGACGTGTATGGACTGCAGGGTTGAACATCCTGGAGCCATGCGGGACGCATCCCCCAAGAGTCCGTCGGCGTGCTGCCCCATTCGCACGCCGGTCCCGCGAGGTGATCGATCTCTAGAGGCGAGTTGTCAGGATCAGCCGCATACAGTTCCAGATCCTCGGCGTAGCGGACAAGCAGCTGTGTCCAGGAGGGAGCCAGCACGTCCCACGAGGCGCATTCGACATCAACCCGAACCACCTGTCCGGGCGTTCCCCCCGGTGCCGGATCAAAGTCGAGCAGCCACTGCACGTCGCCATTCATGTCGCCCACGACCACTGCGCCCGGCGAACCGATGATCGGTCGCACCGGTCCGTTCAGGCAGAGATGTTCGCCTCGGTCGACCAGGTATGCCCAGACTTGAGGATCGTCCCAGTCCGGCTCCGGATGATAGTTGTCGCGCCACATCCGGGTCATCTCGATGATCTTGTTGGTGTCGCAGAGGTAAGTCATCGGTACCGGGCTGGGCTCAGGGGGCGGCAGTATCGGGCCAGGGTCGGTTCCGTTGTGGATGCGGAGACTGGCGCGGAAATCCTGCGGCAGTAGCACGGCCAAGGCGGCCTCCACCGCATCGATTGCCTGTACCGGGGCCGGCGCTGCGAGCTGCCGTAGGGAAGCCGGCAGGATGCGACTCAGGCCAGCCTCGATTCGCGCCCACGCTTCGGCAACGCGCTTGTCGACGTCGACTCCAGTGTCAGTCACGACGCAGACTCTAGACATCGCCACCGCAGGCGCAACTGCCTCATCTGCCGCCGACCGTGCGCTAGGTTCTCTCGCCGTCGCCCGACGGGTTGCGCCACGCGCTCGTGCCGGTGTGCGGATACCGCAGCAACGGGAAGGCGCGACGTCGGTGTGCATCCGGCCGTCGTGCACCATGCTGCCTGTGCGTATCGAGCGTCTGAGCTTTTTCGTGGAGTCTGTCGGGGCCGCCGCTGAAGGCTGGCGTCTGGAGGGTGAGCCGGGGTATCACCCACGGCACTGGGCTCGTCCTGGAGACCGCTTCGATCGTGCATGCGACGAACACGGCACACAGGAGCGGGACGTGGACCTGGTCGTGGTGGAACTCAGCGAGTCTCACGCCATCGTCACCGGTTCCGGCGGCGACCAACTCCGACCCGACGACATCCTCTCCGGAGAACGCGTAGCTGAGCATGAGGACCCCCGGCTGTCGAGAGATCGCAGCACCGGGACTGACGTGACCGAGGCCCTAGCCGGGCTTCTGGGTTTACCGGCGCTTGAAACTGCAGCCGGGGGCGGATTCGACTGGTCACCTGTCGAGGCGGAGCTGGGCGTCACACTTCCGAAGGACTACAAGCGGTTCACCGACGCTTACGGTGCCGGCCTCGTTGACGGTCACGTCACCGTGTGCGCCCCCGACGAACCGCGCGACTGGGCAGACCTGGTGCAGCACAACGCCTGGGCCCACGAGTGCGTTCGCTTGGACTTCGGAGGACCCGACAACGCCTCCGGGGGCTGGCACCTGGGTGACTCGTCGCAGTGGGAACCGCAGCGCGACGACGTCCCATCCTGGTTCCATCCCGGTGACAACCTCATCTCGTGGGGACACACCGGCCACGGCGACCTGCTCTTCTGGCACGTCAAGCCTGGCGCGGCTCCCGAGGACTGGCCGGTGGTGTTCAAGGAGGAAGGGCCGTATTGGGAGCAGTACCAGGCCGGCTTCTCCGCGGCCCTCGTCGGCTTACTGACGGGCGAGATTCAGTCCGATTACCTGAGCCGTTGGTTTGGAGGGCCCCACTCCTACACGCCCTGAAGCGAGCCGTCGGACCATGTCAGGCATCCGGGCGAGGAGCGGATCAAGTCGGCCTGCCCGCTGTTCGACTGGTGTGTCAAGCCGCATCTCGACTCCCCGTCCTTCCCCAACCGGGACGAGGCATGGGCGGACCGGCTGGCGGCGAGCGCGGACTTCCCGCTCTACCTGCTCGACGACGACTCCGCAATCCGGGTCCGCGGCGACAAGATGGACGTCGTCTCGACCGGGCGCTGGCGGCTGTTCGGGCGATGACGGGCCCGAGCCTGCCGCGCGAAAGTCGGAGGACACCCGCGGTCGCCTACGGGAGGATGGCGGCATGACGATGCACGCCGACCAGCTCCACGTCGACGCGCAGACCGTCCGCCGGCTGGTCGAGGTGCAGTTCCCTCAGTGGCGCGGACTGCCGATCACCGAGCTGCGCACGCCCGGGACCGTGAACGCGATCTTCCGGATCGGCGACGACCTGGCCGCCCGCTTCCCGCTGGCAACCCGGCGCAGGCCCGCGCGTCGCTGGCGGCAGAGGCCGAGGCCGCGCGTGAACTGGCCCACGCCGCCACCGTGCCCACCCCGGAGCCGGTGGCGTTCGGGGAGCCGGGCGCGGGCTATCCGCTGCCGTGGAGCGTCCAGACCTGGCTGCCCGGCCACGACGCGACGGTCGAGGACCCCGCAGGGTCGAACGCGTTCGCCCATGACCTGGCCGAGCTCATCGCCGGGATGCGCGCCGACGACACCCGCGGGCGACGCTTCGACGGCGTCGGTCGCGGCGGGCACCTCCCGGACCACGACGAGTGGCTCGAGACCTGCTTCCGGCAGAGCGAGGACCTGCTCGACGTACCCCTCCTGCGGCGGATCTGGGCGGAGCTTCGGACGCTGCCCGAGGTCGACGAGGACGCGATGTGCCACCGCGACCTCATCCCGCCCAACGTCCTCGTCGAGGACGGCCGTCTCGTCGGCCTCCTGGACGGCGGCGGCTTCGGTCCGGCGGACCCGGCGCTCGACCTCGTGGCGGCCTGGCACCTCCTCGACGAGACCCAGCGCGGCATCCTCCGCCGCGAGCTCGGATGCGGCGACGTCCAGTGGGGGCGCGGGATGGCTTGGGCGTTCCAGCAGGCGATGGGGCTGGTCTGGTACTACCTCGACTCCAACCCGACGATGAGCCGGTGGGGCAGGCGCACCCTGGACCGCATCGTCGACGCCTGGGCCGCCCGAGCGAGCACGATTCCCCTGGAGGCTGACCGAGTTCGGTGAGTGTGTGAACGCACGCATCTGCCGCGATCCGCACGATACGCAGGGTTACTTGACCGCTCGCGGCTTGCGGTGCTGCTCTGCAGACGACCGGATGTCGATCGGGTGCCGTGACGCGGGTGCTTTTCCGGCGAACGCAGAGGCGGTCTCGACCGCACGCATGAGCTGACGTCCGGCCCAGATGTGCGCCCTGCCGATGGGCTGACCGGCGGGCGCGGTGCCTCAAGCCATCGCGGGAAGGATGACCCGTTCCAGCACCGTGAGCGGGGTCCGCCACTGGTCGGGTTCGTCGTAGTTGCCGGCGGTGATGGCCGCGGTGAGGTCCAGGTGGGGCAGGACGAACAGGCGCTGGCCGCCGTTGCCCATGCCGGCCAGCAGCCGATGGCCCTCGATGGATTCGATGTACCACTGGTAGCCGTACTGCGCGCCCCAGCTGGTCTGCAGGCGTGGCTGGAGCATCATGCGGATCCAGTCGGCGGGGACGACCCGCTGACCGTCCCAGGTTCCCTCGGCCAGCACCAGCTCGCCGAGCCTGGCCAGGTCGCGCGGCGCGAGTCGCAGCCCGGACGCGGCGGAGGCCACTCCGTCCGCGCCAGTCATCCACTCGAAGCTGCCGATGCCCAGCGGCGCGAACAGCACGGCCTGCGCGTACTGCGGCAGCGACTGCCCGGTGCCGTCGGCGATCAGTCGGCCGAGCAGAGCCGTGGCGCCGCCGCAGTAGGTCCATTGGGTGCCGGGCGGCTCGAGGATCGGCCGCTCCAGGATGTACCGGTATCGGTCCGGTGCCAGCTCCATCGCGATCTCGGCGTTGGCTGGGCTGTTGTACGGGAGATCTTCGCGCCACTCCACGCCCAACGCCATTGTCAGCGCGTGCTCGACGGTGAGCCGGGCACGCCGGGCGTCGGCCGCCAGGTCGGGGTACTGCGGGAACCGCTGCAGGAGCGGCTCCGCTGGCGGCGGGACCAGTCCTTCGCCGAGCGCGATGCCGTACAACAGGACGGTCACGCTCTTGGTGACGGACCGGATGTCGTGCAGGACCCCGGGCCCGAACTCGACGACGCCCAGCGAGTCGCCCCAGGCGAAATCTTCGCCGGCCCTGTAGTACTCCAGCACGGTGTGACCACCGCGAACCGCCGCGACGGCGTGCAGACCGCCGACCTGGCCAGCTTGGAGTATCTGGTCGAGACGGTCACGCAAGTGCGTCGTCATGAGCACTCCGAGGGGGCGATGTCGGCCAGCGGAACAACACGCTCGTTATAGCGGAATTTTCGCTTCTGAAGCGACCCGGTTGGGAGGAGGCCCAGCCCGGCCCGCGCAGCTGGACCGCTGCAGCCATGATTCAGTCGTGAGACGGCCACACGCTGGCATAGAGCCTCGACGTCGACGTCCAGGACGTGCCGGCCCATTTGATGAGATCGCTGTCGACGGTGCGCGGGGTGGGAGCAGCACAACCCGCCACACCCAGCGGGAGCTGCGGCCGCGCATCCGCATCTGCCGCCGATCGAGTCCCCTGCGAATCCGCCGCACACAGCCGATGACCGCGAGCGCACTACTCACATCGGCCGGCCGAGCACCTGCCATCCGCGCCGTAGCCAAGGCTCCGTCCCTTGCCGGAGCAGCTCCGCGCAATGCTGCGCCGTGGTCCTGGCAAGCTCGGCGTCGTTCGGGTTCATCCAGCCGTTCCGGCAGGCGTCGTCGTACTCGTCCCAGTCCTCGATCTCGACTCGTCCGTCCGGCTCGTGACACACCGGGTCGAGCTCAAGGTCGACGTACTGCCAGCCGGCCTCGGTGATCTCCGGTGGGAGACATACATCGACCTCCAGTCGTCGATCGGTGAGATCACCGACCCACCACGCGACCCACGGCCGATCCGCTGCCAGCAACACCACAACGGGCACGGACAAGGTGCCGCGGTCGTGCGGGGCGCCCCATGCCGAACCGACCGGACCTCGCAGCCACGTCCCGTCACGATCCTGCCCGACGCGCTGCAGGTCGTACCAGAAGACGCCACCGGGGCGCTTGATCTTGAAAAGACGTACGGTCTCGACGGCCGCGCTGTCGTTCACGTGAGCAGCCTAGGGAGAGACGGAGCGGCCGGCACCTCTGAGGGGTTGTGTGGCGGTCAGCGGACGGCGTCGGTGAGTCGGGTGGCGAGGTCGCGGATGTGTGCGACCAGTTCGGGTGGTTCGTGGATCTGGAAGCGGAAGCCGAGCAGTGCGACGTAGATGGCGAGTTCGTCGAGGGAGTTGGATCCGGTGTGCAGTAGGCAGGTGTGCGGGTCGACGGCTTCGATGACACCGACTGTGGGCGGGATCCGTTCGGCGGCGGTCGTGGCTGGCACGTGCAGGGTGATCCGAGCCTGGTAGCGGTAGGGGGCGGTGGAGACGCCGTGGGTGAGGTAGCCGGCGAGGTTGACGTCGGGTGCCGGTCGGGGGGTGAAGCGAGGGCCGGTCGGGATGCGGGGATGGATTCGGTCGACCCGGTAGGTGCGCCAGTCGCGCCGGTCGGTGTCCCAGCCGACCAGGTACCAGCGCCGGCCGGTGTGGACCAGCCGGTGAGGTTCGGTGTCGCGTACCGAGTCGGTGCCGTCGTGGCTGCGGTAGTCGAAACGGAACCGCTGGTGGTCGCGGCAGACGGCGGCGAGGACGGTCAGCACGTCCGGGTCCACGGTAGGGCCGGCGGCGGGGACCGTGACGGTGACCGAGTGCAGCAGGTTGACCCGGTGGCGTACGCGCGACGGCAGTACCCGTTCGAGCTTGGCCAGCGCGCGTAGCGAGGTTTCCTCGATGCCGGTGACCGTGCCGCTGGCGGCGGTACGTAGCCCGATGGCGATGGCGACGGCCTCATCGTCGTCGAGCAGCAGCGGCGGGAGCTTCGTTCCGGCGCCGAGCCGGTAGCCGGCCGCGCCGGGGGTGGCGTGCACCGGGTAGCCGAGGTCGCGCAGTTTCTGGATGTCACGCCGCACGGTCCGCACGTCGACATCAAGGCGCTGCCCAAGCTCTGCGCCGGTCCAATCACGCGGGGTTTGCAGCAGCCCGAGAAGCCGCAGCAGTCGGGCGGAGGTTTCCAACATGCCCCAAGTTTGCCAGCGAGCTAGGGCCAGACCTGTCCTAGCTCGCCCGTAGCGTGATCTTCATGAGCGAACAGATCACCCCGTTCCGGATCGAGATCCCTCAGGGCCGTCTCGATGACCTGCGCCACCGGCTCACCCACACCCGTTGGCCGGACGAGCTGCCCGGCGCCGGCTGGGAGGCCGGAGTGCCGCTGGACTACCTGAAAGACCTGGCCGACTACTGGCAAACCAAGTACGACTGGCGCCCCCACGAGGCACGGCTGAACGAATTCCCCCAGTTCACCACCGTCATCGACGGGCAGCAGGTGCACTTCCTGCACGTGCGTTCACCCGAGCCGGAAGCACTGCCGCTCATCCTCACCCACGGCTGGCCCGGCTCGATCGTGGAGTTCATGAAGATCATCGGGCCGCTGACCGATCCCGCCCGACACGGCGGCGACCCCGCCGACGCCTTCCACGTCGTGGCCCCGTCACTGCCCGGCTTCGGCTTTTCCAGCCCGCTCGCCGCCCCGGGCTGGGACACCAGCCGAGTGGCCCGCGCCTGGGCCGAACTGATGAACCGCCTCGGCTACCACCGCTACGGCGCGCAGGGCGGGGACACCGGAGCGATCGTCTCCCCCGAGCTCGGCCGCATCGATCCCGATCACGTGATCGGCGTGCACGTCAACAACCTGGGCACCTTCCCCTCCGGCGATCCGGCCGAGCTGGTCGGCCTCACCGAGGCCGACCAGGCCCGCCTCGCGCTCATGACGACCTGGGGCCGGGACATGTCCGGGTACGCGATCGTCCAGTCGACCCGGCCGCAGACGATCTCCTACGCCCTCACGGACTCACCGGTCGGCCAGCTCGCGTGGATCGTCGAGAAGTTCAAGGAATGGACAGACCCGAGCGCCGGCCTACCCGAAGACGTCATCGACCGCGACCTGATCCTCACCGACGTCTCGGTGTACTGGCTGACCGGCACCGCCGGATCCGCCGCCCGCATCTACTACGAAGGCGCCCGCACCTGGGGCCAGGCCCAGGCGCGCTCATCGGTACCGACCGGGGTAGCGGTGTTCCCCAACGACCTCACCATCCGGCCCCTCGCCGAACGCGACCACAACGTGGTGCACTGGACCGAGTTCAACCGCGGCGGGCACTTCGCCGCCATGGAAGCACCCGACCTCCTGATCGGCGACGTGCGGGAGTTCTTCCGCCAGTTCCGCTGACGGCACCGAGGAGGTCGAGGTTGGCTGTGGCCAACCTTGACCTCCTCCGCCGCAGCGCCCACACGAACCACGACACCGAGAGACTTGCTGCATGACCAACCGTTCCATCGTTGTGCCGCGGCTGTCCTGGCCCGATGTGTGGGGCCGGCGGCTCGACCGGCACGGGCTGTCCGCTCCGCTACGCGACGGCAGACCCGCCGATGCTGTTGCCGCCATGTGCGGCGCGCACGCTCAAGTGCTTCCCGCCGCTGAGGTGTCCATCGGGCTGCGCGTAGCCGGTGCCACCCGCAACGACATCCGCAACGCGTTGTGGAACGAACGCGGCCTGGTCAAGACATTCGGCCCGCGCGGTACCGTACACCTGCTACCGATGCGTGACCTAACACTGTGGACCGGCGCGCTCGGCGCGCTCGGCGCGCTGCCACCACCTTCGAACAGCATGCCCGCCAACGCACGGCTGACCGCAGAACAGACCGACGAGGTCGTCGCGGCCATCGCGGAAGCACTGGCCGACGCGGAACTGACCATCGACGAACTCACCGCTGCGGTGGTCGCCCGCACCGGCTCCTGGGCCGCCGACCCGGTCGTGCCGGCGTTCGGGGGCATGTGGCCGCGCTGGCGGCAGGCGATGCACCTTGCCGCACACCGCGGGGCACTCTGTTTCGGCCCGAACCGTGGCCGGAAGGTCACCTACACCAGCCCGCAACGGTGGCTGCCCGGGCTCCAGCCTGCCCCGGCACCCGACGCCCTCGCCGGCCTGGTCCGGCGCTACCTGCACGCGTACGGGCCGGCCACGCCGCAGCAGTTCGCGCAGTGGCTGTCCACGCCTCGCCGCTGGGCGACCCAGTTGTTCAACTCCCTCGCGGAGGAACTGCAACAGGTCGACGTCGCCGGCACGGTCGCCTGGGTCTCGGCCGGCGACACCGCGCCGGCACCCGTGCCACCGTACGGAGTGCGGCTACTGCCGTACTTCGACGCCTACACCGTCGGCTGCCACCCGCGCGAGCAGCTCTTCCCCGGACCTGCCGCGCAACGCGCGCTCTCCGGTGGCCAGGCCGGCAACTTTCCGGTACTGCTCATCGACGGCATCATTGCCGGGATCTGGCACTACCGCCGCTCCGGACGCAAGCTGCACATCACGGTCGAGCCGCCTACCCCGCTCACCCTCGCCGATCGTCGGGATCTCGACGACCAGGTGGAACGTATCGGGGCGATCCTGGAGGGCAGACCACAGCTGACCATCGGCACGGTGACCGTAGGCAGCCACGCCTAACCACGCCAACGCCAGCCGATACTGGGCACATCCGATCGCCGCGGGCCGGGAATTGTTCGATGCGGCTCGGGAGGCCGGTGACCCGGACGTGGGCAGTCACGGGAAGGCGGACATGGCCCAGGCCGAGGCGCGGACTTCGGGCGACGGGCGTACGTCTGCGACGTTGACGCCCGCCTCTGGGGCAGTCGCGGAACGTCGACCACGCTCGGTGCGCCGCCTGCTGGGCGGTCGATCGGTAAGTGCGTGGCGTGCTGTTGCGCGTGTTGGGACACTGCGGCGGTGACCGGCGCTGCACTGCCTCAACTGCTTCGACCTCGTGCCCTGCGGCCCGGGGAGCTCGTCGTCATCGCATCGCTGTCCGGGCCGCTGCACGCCGTCTACGAGCCCGACCTCGATCGCGCGGTGGTCGTGCTCGAACGGATGGGCTTCCGCGTGCGTCGGGCACCGCTCCTCGAAGCGGGGCGGCACCACTGGTGGAGCGCGGATACGCCGGCGGAGATCGCCACGGAGTTCAATGCTCTGCTGCGTGATCCTGAGGTGCGCGCCATCATCGCGCATGACGGCGGGCAGACGGCGCTGGGCTACCTCGACCTGATCGACTTCGAGGCGGTCGCTGCCGACCCCAAACCGATCCTCGGCTACAGCGACATCTCACTGCTGCATCTGGTGCTCTACGCGCGCACGGGTCTGGTCGGGTTCCATGCCGACCTGGCCACGCCGGGACTCGGCGGGGCGTGGCAGGCCGCGCCGGCAGCGCGCCGAGCGGAACTGGAAAGGCTCTACTCGACGTTGCTGACCGGTACGGAGGCGATCGGGGCGCTGCCCGCCACCCCGTCGTGGGAGTGCTGGCGTGCCGGTCGTACCGAAGGCCGGCTGATCGGCGGGGTGATCAATCGCATCGTGCTGGCGCAGGCGACGCCGTACGCGCTGCCGCTCGAATCGTTCGACGGCGCGGTGCTGTTCTGGGAGGAGATGGGCGGCCAAGCCTCGTACGTGTGGAGCTATCTGCACGTGCTGCGGCACTGCGGCATCCTCGATCGGATCTCCGGCATGGTCGTCGGCGTCCCGTACGCGATCGACGGGCTCGGGGCGCCCGACTCATCCCCGACCCTGCCCGAGATGGTCCTCGACGTGCTCGGCGATCGCGACATCCCGGTCCTGGGCAACGTCGAGTTCGGACACGCCGGCCCGAATCTGCCGATGCCGGTCGGCATCCGCGTCGGCCTCGATGCGCGACAGCGGACGCTGTCGCTGCTCGAACCGGCGGTACGGTCGCACACCGCAACGGGACCGGTCGGCTGAGCAGCGCGGGTCCGGTGAGTGCCAAGGCACGGCCTGCGGTGTCCGCGCGGCCCTGCTGGGGTCTGTAGCGTCGCGGACCAGGATCATTCGGTGAACACAGGGGGTCGTGTGGCCGAGGCGGCGGACAGTCCGTTCGACCAGTGCCTGCAGGAGCTGACGGCCGGTGAACGATCGTCTGGCCGCACTTCGTGAGAGGTGCTACCGGCTCGCGAACCACCTGCGCGCTGAGCTTCGTCGCCCCTGAGTTGCTGGGCCGTCCGGGCGTGGCAGGGCCGTCAAGTGACGTCCGGGTGCGACCGGTCGCCCGTACCGCGATTGGCCAGGTGGCCCGCGCTCACCCGGCGCCGGCCGGCGTGGCGCGCCTGGCGTCGCTGGTCGGCCTGATTCGACGACCGGCCACCGCCTCGCCCGACGGATGCCGTCGCCCATGGGAGACGGCCGTCGCTGTTGCGTCTCGACCATGATCACCGATTCATGGATGTAACGCTGTCGCATCCCGAGGAGAGGTCTCATGTCGATCGCTCGAAAACTCGCCGGCACCGCCCTGGCCGCCGCGCTCGTCGTCGTCGGCGCCGCGACACCCGCCCAGGCAGCCGTCACCGATCCGTTGTACGACAAGCAGTGGGGCCTGCGGCAGATCCACGCCGAGCAGGCCTGGGCGACCAGCACGGGTGCCGGTGTGGTGATCGCGGTCGTGGACACCGGTGTCGACCTCAACCACCCGGATCTGGCGTCCAAGCTCGTGCCCGGCGCGACCTTCGTCGACTGTGGCTCCATCTCCTGCGGCAACGGCGACTGGCGGGGCCCGAACGGCCAGCCCGACGCCAGCGACGAGCACGGCACGCACGTCGCGGGCATCGCGGCCGCCGCCACCAGCAACGGGGTCGGCGTCGCGGGAGTCGCTCCCGCCGCGCAGATCATGCCGATCAAGGTGCTGGAGGCGGGCAGCGGCAGCTTCGCCGACATCGCCGCGGGCATTCGCTACGCGGCCGACCACGGTGCCAAGGTGATCAACCTCAGCCTCGGTGCGCTGCCGGGATCCCAGGCACTCACCCTCACCGGCCTGGAGTCGGCGGCGACGGAGGCGATCGCGTATGCGCAGGCGAAGGGCGTCGCGGTCATCGCCGCCGCCGGCAACGAGACGGCACCGCTCTGCGACACCCCGGCCTGGGAACCGGGCGCTCTCTGCGTCGCCGCCACCGACCGGAATGAGGCGAAGCCGTGGTATTCCAACCTTGGCGTGAAAGCTGACCTGAAGGCGGTTGCCGCCCCCGGTGGGGCCGGCCTCGTCAATTGCGACGACGACGTGTGGTCCAGCGTCCCGGTGGGCGCCGGCACGGCCACCTGCGGGCAGGGCGACTACGACGCCTACGCCGGCACGTCGATGGCCACCCCCTACGTGGCGGGAGTCGCGGCCCTGCTCTTCGCCCAGCAGCGCAGCCTCGACAACGTTTACTCGGTCCTGATGGCGACCGCCCGCACCCCGGTCGTCGGCCTGCGCGGTGTCTACACGCCGGTCTACGGCTGGGGCATCGTCGACGCCCAGGCCGCCGTGACGGCCCCCCGCACCTGACGCCGACCCGGACGTACCGGCTGCGGCTCACCCCGTAACAGCATTTCGATCATCAGCGCCTGTCCCTTGAGAGAGGTCGGCGTAGGCCACCTCCATGGCGGGCGGGACCCCGACCCCCGGTCCCGCCCGCTATGGCACGGCCGACGCCGGGACGACCCGGGCCGCGACGGACGGACCGGGCCGGAGGCACAAGGTGAATAGGAAGGTTTCTCCCACTCGGCTCTGAACCGTTGCAATCGGCGGGAGGCGCTGGTTTACTCCACAACCGTGTCGAAACACGAGATAACCGATAGGTCGGATAGATCGTGAAACACCAAGCTGTGGCAATGCACTCGATGGACGGCGATCCCGCGACGTGGCGACAACGGTTGGCCAGATGGCTCGACCCCGGCGTCGCGCAGCGGGCGGTAATTGAGGCGCCTGAGCCGACCCCACCGGACCCGTCGCCACGGCCGGAGCGTGTGGACAGCCTGTGGCCGGCGATCTGCGAACAGTTCGCGCTGCGCATCCTCGCCTCGGCGTACCAGATGGGCAGCCACCTCGAGGTCGTCGAAGCCGACGAGCAGAACCCGGAGCGGCTCGAACGGCTCTACCGCATCGACCACGCGAACACCCGTATCCGCCGCCATGCCGAGAACCTGCAGGTTCTCCTCGGCCGGCGGGTCGAGGACGCCGACCGGCAGACGGTCTCACTGGTGGACGTGGTGCGGGCCGCCACGTCGGCCACCGAGCACTACCCGCGCATCCAGGTCCGACATGTGGTGGACCTCGGGGTTGTGGAGTTCGCCGCCGACGACGTGATCCGCGTGCTGACTGAGCTGCTGGACAACGCGACCCGCTTCTCGCCGCCCAGCTCGCCGGTGATCGTGTCCGCCTTCATCACCGAGGACGGCAGCGTGCTGCTGCGTGTCGAGGACGCCGGCGTCGGTGTCCGACCCGACCAGCTCGCGGGACTCAACGCCATGCTGGCCGGCGCCGCACCCGCACCCGTCGCAGACAATCCCGCCGCGCATCTGGGCCTTGTCGTCGTCTCGTACCTGGCCCGCGCCCATCACCTGAGGGTCGCTCTCACCAACCGGCCCTCGGGCGGCACGACCGCGACCGTGCTGGTGCCCGCGCCGCTGCTGTGCGAGATGGCGCCCGCACCGCAGGCGCGACCCGCGCCGCCACCGCCGTCGCAGCGACCGGCCGGGACGACCTCCCGCCCGCCGACGCAGGGCCGAGCCCGGCAGGGAAGTGGGCCGCCGGGGGCGCCCTTCGGCGCACATGGTCCCACCTCGCGCCTGACACTGGTCCACGGCCAGCCGACCGGCGACGGCTCCCGTGCCGCAGCGCCCCAGCCGGTGGCCAGCGGCGGCGGCCTGCCCCGTCGGGTACGCGAGAGCGTGCGCGCCGGTGGCCGCCCCGGCGGCGGAGACCAGCCGCGGAACGCCGATCCGGCACCAGGGCACCGATCCTCGTCGGATCGGGACACGTGGCCGGACGAGACGGCGGCCTTCGCCGCCGGCATCACCGACGCACAGGCACCTCCAACCGTGAAACCCGAAGGACACCTGCCATGACTCACCCCAGCAGCGGTAACGGGGGACCGCACGCGGCAGCCTCCGGGCACCAGGACTTCGGGTGGCTGGTGCGCCAGTTCGCCGACGACGTGCCAGGCGTGACCCACGCCCTCATCGTGTCGCTCGACGGTCTGCAGCTCGCCGCATCCCGCGAGGTCTCCCGCGACCTGGGCGACCAACTCGCCGCCCTGACCGCGGGACTGCTCAGCATGGCCGACCGCAGCGCGGACCTGCTCGACCTCGGCGCGTCCGAGTACCTGACCGTCCGGCTGCCGCGCGGACACCTCATGTTCATGCGGGTCGGCGAGTCCGCCGGCCTCACCGTGGCCGCTGCCGCCGGCTGCGACCTGCGGGTCGTCTCGTATCACATGACGCAGTTCGTCAGCGCCGTCGGGCACGTCCTGACCCCGCAGGTCCGCCACGACCTGCACCGTCTCACCGTCAGCCAACCACCCCGCTGAGTGGCCAGAGCCAAGGGAGCGAACGTGCCCACCACCTACTGGAAGGTGCGGCCCTATGTGTTGACCGGGGGACGCACACGCACCCGACAACACCTGCTGGTGCACACGCTGGTGTCGGTGCCGTTCTACGACGCGGTCTTCGCCTCGGGCCTGCTGCCCGAGGCGCGCTCGCTGTACGAGCAGGCCCGGCAGACCAGGTCCGTGGCGGAGCTGTCGGCGGTCTGCGGTGTGTCGCTGGGCGTGACGCGCGTCGTGGTCGACGACCTGGCCGCCACCGACCGGCTGCAGATCCACGCCGGCAGCTACACCTCCCCCTTTGATCTTCACCTCCTGGAGAGACTGCGCGATGGCCTCCGCCAGCTTGCCTGACAGCCCCCTGCTGACCTCCGCGAAGATCGTCATCGCCGGTGGCTTCGGCGTCGGCAAGACCACCTGCGTCCAGTCCATCTCCGAGATTCCCCCGATCAACACCGAGGCGTGGATGACGGCGGCGAGCGAGACGGTGGACCGGCTGGACCCCGGGATCGACAAGACGACCACGACCGTGGCCATGGACTTCGGTCGGCTGACGATCGGCTCGGACCTGGTGCTGTACCTGTTCGGCACACCCGGGCAGCCACGGTTCTGGCCGATGTGGGACGACCTGTGCCGAGGTGCCGTCGGGGCGCTCGTCCTGGCCGACACCCGGAACCTGGAGGCGTCGTTCCCCGCGGTCAACTACTTCGAGCAGGACAGCGACGTGCCGTTCGTGGTCTGCGTCAACCTCTTCGACGGGATGCTGACGCACGACCTCGAGGACGTCCGCGCCGCCCTCACGCTGTCCGCCGACGTTCCGCTGATCGCCTGCGACGTACGCGACCCGGCGTCGGTGGCGAGGGCCCTGTTGGCCGTCGTCGAACACACCATGACCCGTACCGCCGGTTTGGTCCCGGGCGCGCTCGCGCTCCGGTAGCTCACTCACCTGGAGGCATCAGTTGCGGAAGATTCTGATCGTCGGGGCCGGCCAGTCCGGCTTGCAACTCGGACTGAGTCTGCTCGCCGAGGGATACGACGTGACGATCATGTCGGCCCGTACACCGGATGAGATCCGTCGGGGCTGGGTGATGAGCACCCAGGCCATGTTCGCCGCGGCGCTGGACACCGAGCGCCAGTACGGGCTGGACCTCTGGCAGGAGCAGGCACCACGCGTCGAGGGGCTGCACGTGTCCCTGTCCGCCCCACCCGGCGAGCGTGCCCTGCGCATCCCGTGCCCGCTGGATCGTCCGGCGCAGAGCACCGACCAGCGCCTGAAGATGGCCGCCTGGCTGGAGTTGTTCGAGCAGCGCGGTGGCACCGTGCACTACCAGGGTGTGACGACCGCGGACCTGGACGGCCTGACCAGGCTCGGCCGTTACGACCTGACCATCGTCGCCGCCGGCAAGGGCGACCTGGTGGGCGTCTTCGACCGGGACGCGCAGCGCTCGAAGTACACCGCGCCCCAGCGGGGACTCGCCGTCGCCTACGTGCACGGCATGTCACCGGATCCGCTGTGGCCGGTCCCACACGTCAGCTTCAACGCGGTGCCGGGGCTCGGGGAGCTGTTCGTCATCCCCGCGCTGACCCTGTCCGGGCCCTGCGAGATTCTCTTCTGGGAAGCGGTCCCCGACGGCCCGCTCGACCTGTGGAAGGACCGCCTTGACCCGGCCGAGCACCTCAAGCTGACCCTGGATCTGGCGCGGCGGTACACGCCATGGATCTACGACCGGTGCGCCGACGTCGAGTTGACCGACGGCCGAGCCACGTTGTCGGGCCGATACACGCCGACCGTGCGCCAACCTGTGGCGGAGCTGCCCTCGGGCGGTGTCGTCCTCGGCATGGCCGACGTCGTCGTCGCCAACGACCCGATCACCGGCCAGGGCAGCAACACCGCCGCGAAGTGTGCGTACTCCTACCTGGGCTCGATCGTGGAGCGCGGTGACCAGCCGTTCGACCAGGAGTGGATGCGCCAGACGTTCGAACGGTTCTGGGAGGGCGCCGGGCGGGCCGTCACCGCCTGGACAAATGCCATGCTCCAGCCGCTGCCTCCACACGTGCAGCAGATCCTCGGCGCCGCCTCCATGAACCCGACCATCGCCCGCCGGTTCGCCAATGGCTTCTCCGACCCCAACGACTTCCAGAACTGGTTCATGACACCCGACGCCGCGGAGCACTATCTGGCCTCGGTCGCTGCCAGCTGATCCGTCACGGGGGCGGCCCTTCCCCGCTGCGCCGGCACGGGCGCGGTCACGGATGCGTACGGCGCGTTCGGAGCCGCGCGGGAATGAGGGGACGGCGAGCGCATCCCGGCATGGCTAGAAGCGGGCGAGTTTGGTGGGGTTGAGCACGATCAATACTCGTGCGATCCCGTCGGGGGAGGCATCGATCGTGCACAGCGCCACCGCCGACCCTGCCCGGCGGGCGAGGACGGCCTCCTGGCCGTTGGCCTCGGTGAAGTCCAGCGAGACCTGCGCGCCGAACTTCGCCGCGAGGCCGACGAGGTAACGGGCGACCTTGGTCCGGCCGGTGACCGGCACCCGGGCCGCGCTGACGGTGCCGCCGCCGTCGGCGTAGGAGACGACATCTTCCGCCAGCAGGTCCTCCAGTTGGCCGAGGTCACCGGAGCGTGCGGCGGCGAGGAAGGAGTGGAGCAGGCGACCGTGGTCGGCGGGGGCGACCGGCGCGTGCCGTTCCTCCGCGAGATGGGCGCGCGCCCGGCGCCCGAGTTGCCGCGCGTACGCCTCGGTGATGTCGAGGACCTCGGCGATCTGCCGGAACGGGTAGTCGAAGGCCTCGCGGAGCACGTACACGGCGCGCTCGATGGGGTTCAGACGTTGCAGCAGGAGCAGCAACGCGAGTCCCAGCGCTTCGCCCTGCTCGGCTCGGATCGCCGGGTCGGCGGAGGTCTGGATGGGCTCGGGCAGCCACGAGCCGACGTAGGACTCTCGACGGGCGCGAGCCGAGGTCGCCGCGTTGAGGGCGAGCCGGGTCGTCGTGGTGACGAGGAACGCCGTCACGTCCCGTACCGCGCTCCGGTCCGTCTGCTGCCACCGCAGCCAGGTGTCCTGGACGATGTCCTCGGCGTCGTGGACGCTGCCGAGCATCCGGTAGGCGATGCCGAACAGCCGGGGCCGGACGGCGTCGAAGGCCCGTACGGCATCCGTCGAGGCCTCGTGGTCGAGCATGACGTCTCTTTCCTCCCGTTGGCTGCCGCCCGTCCCCGTTGCCGGGTTCCGCTGTCCACCTGGTTGCGGTGCGCCGGTTGCCGCCCGAGGGCCGGCATACCCGTTCTGTGATCCGAATCGCTGCGGCGCGCGGTGCGGGGGCCCGTTCGGTTGTCACGAATCCCCGGGCCACCTGGTCCTTGATGGCGAACCCGCGAGAGATCCGGAATTGTCGGAAAGGCGGCCCACCATGACCACCAGCGAGCGAAAGCAGTCGAGCCCACTCGATCAGATCCCGGACCGCGACCCCGAGGAGACCGCCGAGTGGGCCGCCTCCCTCGACGCCGTCACCGCGGCGGCCGGGCCGCACCGCGCCTCGTACCTCCTGCGCCGAACTCTCGAACACGCCGAGGGCTCCGGCCTCGCGCTGCCGAAGCTGCTCGAGACCGAGTACGTCAACACCATCCCGACCGGCGCGGAGCCCGAGTTCCCGGGCGACGAGGAGACGGAACGGCGCATCACGGCCTGGAACCGCTGGAACGCCGCCGCCATGGTCACCCGTGGCAGCCGCTACGGCCTGGGCGGCCACATCGCCACCTACGCCTCCGCCGCCTGGCTCTACGAGACCGGCTTCCAGCACTTCTTCCGGGG
Organism: Micromonospora sp. GCM10011542; assembly: GCF_042650685.1. Lineage (NCBI taxonomy): Bacteria > Bacillati > Actinomycetota > Actinomycetes > Micromonosporales > Micromonosporaceae > Micromonospora > Micromonospora sp. GCM10011542. The sequence continues at coordinate 80,484 of NZ_JBHSBO010000033.1, read as the reverse complement.
CAAGGAGGCCGACGGCTCCGGTGACCAGCTCTACCTCCAGGGCCACGCCGCTCCCGGCATCTACGCCCGCGCCTTCCTCGACGGACGGCTCACCGAGGGCCACCTCGACCGGTTCCGGCAGGAGGCCGGCGGCGACGGGCTGCCCTCCTACCCGCACCCGCGCCGGCTGCCGTGGCTCTGGGAGTTCCCCACCGTGTCGATGGGCCTGGGCCCGCTGTCCGCGATCTACCAGGCGCGGTTCAACCGCTACCTGCAGCACCGTGGCATCAAGGACACCTCGGCCTCACGGGTGTGGGCGTTCCTCGGCGACGGCGAGATGGACGAGCCCGAGTCGACCGCCGCGCTCGCCCTCGCCGCTCGCGAAGGCCTGGACAACCTCACTTTTGTGATCAACTGCAACCTGCAGCGGCTCGACGGACCTGTGCGCGCCAACTTCAAGATCGTCCAGGAGCTGGAGGCCCAGTTCCGCGCGGCGGGCTGGAACGTCGTCAAGTCGCTCTGGGGCTCGGCCTGGGACGACCTGTTCGCGCTCGACACCACCGGTGCGCTCGTACGCCGACTGCGGGAGGTTCCCGACGGGCAGTTCCAGACGTACGCGGCCCGTGATGTCGCCTACATCCGCGAGCACTTCTTCGGAGCCGATCCCGCGCTCGCCGAGATGGCGAAGGTGCTGACCGACGCGAAGATCGCCGAGTGCTTCCGCGCCTCACGGGCGGGCCACGAACCCCGCAAGGTGTACGCCGCCTACCGGGCCGCGGTCGAGCACCGGGGCGCACCGACGGTGATCCTCGCCCAGACGGTGAAGGGGTACACGCTCGGCCCCAACTTCGAGTCGCGCAACGCCAACCACCAGATGAAGAAGCTGACCGGCAACGAGTTCCGCGCGTTGCGCGACCTGCTCGAACTCCCCATCCCCGACAGCAGGCTCGACGGTGACGTGGTGCCGTACGTCCACCCCGGCGCGGACTCGCCGGAGGTCCGTTACCTGCACGAGCGCAGGGCCGCGCTCGGCGGCCCCGCCCCGGCTCGCCGGGTCCACCCGGTGGTGCTGCCCGCGCCGTCCGCCAAGCCCTTCGAGGCCCTGGCCAAGGGGTCCGGCAACCAGGAGATCGCGACGACTATGGCCTTCGTCCGCCTGGTCAAGGACCTGATGCGGGACCAGGAGACCGGCCGGCGCTGGGTGCCGATCGTCCCGGATGAGGCGCGCACCTTCGGCATGGAGTCGCTCTTTCCCACCGCCGGGATCTACTCGCCGCACGGCCAGACGTACGACCCGGTCGACCGCGACACGCTCCTGTACTACAAGGAGGCCACGAACGGCCAGATCCTCAACGAGGGCATCACCGAGGCCGGATCGATGGCCGACTTCACCGCCGCCGCCACGTCGTACGCCACCCACGGCGAGCCGATGATCCCCTTCTACATCTTCTATTCGATGTTCGGCTGGCAGCGGACGGCCGACCAGATGTGGGCGCTCGCCGACCAGCTCGGCCGCGGTTTCCTCATCGGCGCCACCGCCGGCCGTACCACGATGACCGGCGAGGGCCTGCAACACGCGGACGGCCATTCCCACCTGATCGCTTCGACCAACCCCGCGGCCATCGCCTACGACCCGGCCTTCGCGTACGAGATCGCCGTGATCGTCCGCGACGGTCTGCGCCGGATGTACGGGCCGGATGCGGAGAACATCTTCTACTACCTGACCGTCTACAACGAGGCGAAGGTCCAACCGCCCATGCCGCCGGGCGCGGCCGTCGAGGAGGGCATCCTCAAGGGCCTGTACCGGTTCCAGGAAGCCGATGCCGAGGCGTTGGCGGCGGACGCCCCGCGTCTGCAACTCCTCGCCTCCGGCACCGCCATCCACTGGGCACTGGAAGCCCAGCGGCTCCTCGCCACCGACTGGGGCGTGGCGGCCGACGTGTGGTCCGCCACCTCCTGGAGCGAGCTGCGCCGCGACGCTCTGGACTGTGACGCCGCGCAGCTCAAGGGCGAGGACCGGATTCCGTACGTCACCCGGGTGCTGGACGGCGCCCCCGGCCCGGTGCTCGCCGTCAGCGACTGGATGCGGGCGGTCCCGGATCAGATCAGCCAGTGGGTGCCGCAGGACTGGCACTCGATCGGCACGGACGGCTTCGGCCTCTCCGACACCCGCGAGGCCGTCCGTCGCCACTTCGGGGTCGACCCCCGGTCGGTCGTGGTCGCGGCCCTCGCAGCCCTGGCCCGGCGCGGCGAGGTCAAGCCCGAGATTGTTCAGGAGGCGCGCGATCGCTACGGGATGACCGACAACGACTGACCCCTGCGGTCCGGGGACCGAACTGGTCCCCGGACCGCCGTCACGTCAGAGCGTGAGCGGGCTCCACGTGTGACCGCCGTCGACGGTGCGGTACACGGCGGCTCCCGACCATGCCGGCCCACCCCAGACCACCACGCCGTGCGCGGCGTCCTGGAAGTCCAGGTCGAGCATCGGAAGCTGCGCGTCGAAGATCGCCAGGGGCGACTCCCACGTGACGCCGTTGTCGAAGCTGGCGTGCAACCAGCTCGCACCCCCACCGACACCGGCCACGACGGCGGAACCGGTCGAGGCCGTCGCGAACCCGGTGGTGATCCCCGGGTACGGCGCCTGGCCCAGCACGACGGGCGCAGCGCCGCCTGTCGACTCGACCAGCAGCTTCTGCATGTTGCCGCGCTCCGCGTTGAAGCTGCACATGCCCTCGACGTCATCGGGCGTGGTGCTGCTCAGCCGTACCGCGGTGCCCGCCGAGCAGACCGGCTGCGTCTCGGTCCAGTCGCTGCCGTTGGCCGTCGACCACTGCCGGAGCGACGTGTGGATCACGCCGAGGGCGACGTGGGCGGCCGAACCGTTGGTGGTGATGTCCCACCCGCCGCTGCCCGGCACCGCGACGCCGGCAACCGGCTGCCAGTTGTCCTCGCCGAGGGGCGACGAGTAGAGCTGGGTGGTCATGGCGCCTCTGGCCCCGTAGGTGACGATCGCATAGGCGTACCGGTCGGTCGACGCCAGCTTGGAGATGCTGGCCGAGCCGGCGGCGCCGGGCAGCCGCACGCGTTGCCACGTGCCGGCACCGTCGTGCGTGGCCAGGAGTACCCCGCTGTCGGTGGCCCACCCGTCGAGCTTGTTGGCGAAGTGGATCTTCGTCTGGTCGGGGGTGGACGACACCCGTGGCGCGGTGCGCTGCTGCCAGGTCCGCGCGTCGTCGGAGGTGCTGACCAGGGTCGGGCACGAACCGGCGCGGCACGACGCGAAGCCCAGCACCCAGCCGTCGGTGGGACTGGTCCACGACGTGGACGTGGGAGCGAAGCCGGCCGGCACGCCGGTGGTGGCCACCGTGGTCGTGCTGGCCGCCGGCGCACCGTCGGTCGTGCTCGCCGAGGCGCCCGACGGCGCCACCAGCACGGCGAGGGTCGCCGCCGCGCCGGCGAACACGGACCACCGGGAGTACGACGACCTGCTGGTCAGGGGTGCGCCAGCGCTGGCGGTGTCTCTCATGCTCTCTCCACCCTTGTCGATCACATCGGTGCGGGACACGGTCATCCGTGAAGGGAACTGTCACCCGTCGAGGTGGGCAACGGTGGGGAACTGGCGCTTTGGCGCCATGGCGCATCCCGGCCACACTGCCAAGCGACCCACGAGCATCCGACCAGGAGCCTCGCGAGGCGGCCGGAGTCGGTTTCCCCTCCGGTGGTGAGGTGCTCCGGCTGGTTTCTGGTCGCGTAGATAGCGTCTCGCGCGTCAATTTCGTTTCATTGCCCCAGACCAGGATCGCCCTGCGAAACCTCTGTCGGACAATCGCAGCGATTCAACCAGCAGAATCAACGCCGACCCGCACTTCAGAGGTACACACAAATGTGTCCGGCAACGGCTTGCTCCGATATGGATGCAGGTCTAGCATCGCGCCTAGACGATCTTGAATGGGGGCGGAAATGCGGATCGCTAAACGTATGAAAGCGGGGCTGGTCGCGACGCTGACACCGATTGTGGTGCTCGGCGTCGTCGCGCAACCCGCGCGGGCGGACTCGCCCGCGCCGCCGATCACGTCCTATGAGGGCGATCCCGGCCGGCTCGGTGACCCGGCGAGCTGGCGTACCCCGGAGTTCAACCGGGACGCCGGCCTGGTGTCGATGGGAGCGGAGTTCGCCTACGCCGCCGGCTACTCCGGCACGGGAATGAACGTCGGCGTCGTCGACTCGGGCGTCTTCGCCGGGCACGTCCGGGAGCACGGCAGCCTCGCGACGAACTACGCGATCGGCGACCGCTACTTGTCCGTGGAAACCCAGGGTGGCGAGACCGGCCCCACGTCGGGGTTCTACGACCCGGCGTTCAACGACAGCCATGGCACGCACGTCACCGGGACCATCGGTGCGAGCCGCGACGGCGTCGGCGAGACGCAACCCTCCGGACCCGCCGCCAACATGCACGGCGTCGCGTTCAACAGCAACGTGTACATGGGCAACACCCACAAGACGGACGGCGTGCTCTACGGTCTCCTGCCGGCGACCGCGACCGCCGCTCAGCGGCCGGACGACGCCTACCTCGCCAACGTCTACCGGGCCGTGAATGCGGCCCAGACGGCGAACGGCAAGCCCATCAGGATCATCACCAGCAGTTGGGGTAGCCAGCCCAACACCGAGAACTACAACACGTATGACGCGCCGCCCGGCAGCCCGGCGGGCTTCGGTCTGAACACGGCGTGGCGCCTCTGGTCCACCCCGGACGGCGTCGTCGACGCGAACGGCGCGACCGTCCGCTGGCTGAACGGCGCCCTCGACACCGCGCGCACCGGCACCGTCATCCAGTTCACCGCCGGTAACAGCGGCTACGTGAACCCGTCGCCGCGAGGCGCCGCGCCGTACTTCCTGCCCGACCTGGAGGGCCGCTGGTACACGACGTCGGGGATCAACCCCTCGCTGGGGCGTACGTTCAACCCTGACGGCTCGGTCCTGGTCCCCGGCCAGCAGGCGTTCAACCAGTGCGGTGTGGCGAAGTGGTCCTGCGTGACGGCGCCGAGCAACGGCATCAACAGCACCACCGTGTCGGTCGTCAACGGCGTGCCGCAGGCCCGCTACGGGAGCTCGTCGGGAACGTCGATGGCCGGGCCGCACTCGGCGGCCGCCCTGTCGCTGATCATGCAGCGCTTCCCGTACATGACGAACGAGCAGGCGCTCTACACGATGTTCACCACCGGCCGGCAGAACAACACGATCAACGACGCGGCCGGCATTGCCGTGCAGAACCCCACCCGCGGCCAGATCGTGCAGGTTCCCGACAACCGCAACGGCTGGCACACGGTCAGCCTGCGCGAGGCCATGAAGGGCCCGGGCCAGCTGCTGGGGCCGTTCGTGGCCGACCTGCGGGGACAGAACGACGTCTGGTCGAACGACATCTCCGACGTCGCGATCCGGGCACGCCAGCAGGAGGACGCCGCCGAGGCGGCCGCCTGGGAGGCGACCAAGGTCGCCAAGGGATGGACGCAGGGCCTGCCGGCCGACGCGAGCGACGTCGACAAGTCGGACTTCGCCATCGGGACCCGCCGCGAGCAGGCCCGCACGGCACGCGCCTACGAGGGCAGCCTCACGAAGCAGGGCGACGGCACGCTGTTCCTCACCGGCTCCAACACCTGGCACGGGACGAGCACCGTCCAGGCCGGCAAGCTGTCGATCGCCGGCGCGCACACCAGTTCGATCGACGTCCGCGGCGGCACGCTCGGCGGCAGCGGCAGCGTGGGGGACAGCGTCACCGTCACCAGCGGCGTGCTGCAGCCCGGCCTGTCGTCCGAGGAGGCGGAGCACATCACCGACGTGCCCGCCACCGCCGGCAAGATCTTGAACGTCGGCGGGAACGTGAACATCGGCCGGGAAGGTCGCCTCGCCGTGACCATCTCGGGCGACCACGACTACACCAGCGTCCGGGCCGCGGGCCAGCTGGCGCTGGCCGGTGAGCTGGACCTGGACGTACGCGGATCGCTGACCCCGGGCACCGTGTTGACGATCATGAGCGGCAGTTCGGTCAGCGGCAGCTTCCACGCGCTGCCCGAGAACCGGGTCCTGAACGCGGGCGGCCGCCTGTTCCGGGTGTCCTACCAGAACAACAGCGTGACGCTGACGGTCCTGCGGGCACTGCCGCAGGAGAAGTAGTCAGGAGAGGGGATTGTGGGCCGCGACGCCGGGATCGGTGTCGCGGCCCACCTGTCCGCGGCACGTGTCCTGCCTTCGGTCCTACCGGCAGGCGTACGACACTAGAGTGACTGGTGTGCGGATCCGGATCGACGGCACCGACCTCCCGGGGCGGCGCGCCGGCGCGGATGCCGACGCGCTGCGGCTGCGCAACGTGCACGTCGGGGTCCAGTGCAAGGCCGACGTGGTCGACCAGGTGCCGGCCGACGCGGCGCGGGCGACGTGGAGCTTCGAGGTGTCCAGCCGGGAGATCGACGGGATGCTGGATGTCGGCGGACCGTGGGTGCACGGGCGCCCCGGAGCACGGTTCCTGTACCTGAGCTGGGGCGCGGTGACCGATGACGGCTTCGCGATGTTCAGACGGGCGAAGTTGATGTTCACTGATATTCCGACCGAACTGCTCCGCGCCGCACACGAGGACACCGGGATGCTGGTCGGCCGGCTCGGGTTGACCGATGCCGCCGGCGGGCCCCTGTGCGCTCGGGTCCGCCCTCCCGCGATCGCCTGGACGGTGGAGTGATCGCGCGTGTCGACGGGCGCTGTCGCGAACCGGTGAAGCTCCTATTCGTTGGAACCAGCCGTCGCCTCTGCGCTTCCGGAAGGCGGCGCGGGTGGGTGGTCGACGGGGTTGAGCTGCTCTGCGGTACGGGCGAACGCTCGGATCAGCTCGGTTTCGTTGCCGGTACGCCAGATGAGGCCCCATCGGGCCGGCGCGGCGTCACGGATCGGCACGTAGGCGATGTCGGGCCGCGCGTAGTAGCGGGCGGCCTGGGCGTGGACGGGTGAGACCGCCTCGCCGGTAACGAGGATCGGGATCATTTCTTGGAAGTTGGACACGGACGGGCCGATCCGGATCGGATGTCCGCTGGGGGTCCGTAGGGGCACCAGGATCTCTCGCCAGTAGTCGGGCCGGGCACCACCCATGACGGTTTCGTTCGCGAGATCGTCGTAGGTGACCGAGTCGCGACTGGCCAGGGGATGACTCGCCCCGACGGCCAGCACGATGGGTTCGGTGTAGATGACCGGGCCGACGGTGAGGTCCGGTTCCTTGACGGGGAGCCAGACGATCTGGATGTCGACGCCCCCGGCTCGCAGCCGTCCGAAGGGGTCGCCGAAGTCGATGTGCCGGAGCTGGACCTCGCATTCGGGATGGCTTTCGGCGAACGCGTCGAACAGCGCGCGGAAGTCGTGGAGATTGACGGCGATGGAGCCGAGGCGCAACACTCCGGTCTTGCCCCGAGCGGCGAGTCGTGCCCGGTCCATGCCGTCGTGCAGGCCGCGGTACATGGGCTGGATGTCGTCGAAAAGCTGTCGGCCGATCGGTGTCAGCGTCACCTGACGGTTGCTGCGCTCGAACAGAGCAGCCCCGATGCTGCGTTCCTGCTTCTTGATGGCCTGACTGACGCGGGCCTGGGTGACATGGAGCCGTTCGGCGGTCCTGGTGAAGTGCAGTTCCTCCGCCAGCGTGAGGAAGATTTCGATGTCCCGGAGCTCCACCGCTGCTGCCCGTTCATGTATTAGCGGAATGTTATGGCACGTTACCAGAGGTGACCTTGAAGCCCGGGACGCCTCCGAGCAGGCTTGGGCAGGCCGGACCGAGGAACAGTCCGGCCCTCAACCAAGGAGATGGTCGTGCGTAAGCTCGTGTACTACATCGCTGCCACCCTGGACGGCTTCATCGCCGGGCCGGACGGCGCGGACCCTACCGGCCCCGGCGGGTTCTGGCCGATCCCGGACGACTACCTGCACCACCTCATCGCCGAGTTCCCGGAGACACTGCCGGGCCCGGCCCGGCAGGCGTTCGGCATCACCGCCGAGGGCGCCCGGTTCGACACCGTGCTGGAGGGCCGCCGATCCTATGAGGTGGGGTTGGCGGCCGGCGTGACCGATGCCTACCCGCACCTGCGCCATCTGGTGTTCTCGCGCACCCTGGGCACGAGTCCGGATCCCGCCGTCGAGGTCATCTCCGAGGATCCCATCGCCACCGTGCGCGAGCTCAAGCGGCACGACGGCCGGGACGTCTGGGTGATTGGCGGCGGCGCGCTGGCTGGCGCCCTCTACCCGGAGATCGACAGGCTGATCATCAAGCTCGCTCCGTTGACCATCGGTGCCGGCATCCCGCTCTTCGGTCGCGACGCCGTCTTCACGCCGCGCAGCTGGCAGCTGACCGAGCACACCGTCCTGGACAGCGGCGCGCTCTTCCTCACCTACACCCGCACGCGCGCCGATCAGGAGTCAGCATGACCAGCAGCGCCACCGCTCCCGACGGCGTCACCATCCGCCCCGTCAATGGGCCCGACGAGATCGATCTGTTCAACAGCCTGCCGTACACCATCAATCACGAACTCGCGGACGATCTCGCCGAGCACCGGCGCCGACCGGAGTGGATGTGGATGGCGCTGCACGGTGACCGCCTGCTGGCCAGGGTCGCCTGGTGGGCCCGCAGCGGCGACAGCACCCCGCTGCTGCTGGACATCCTCGACCTCGACGACAATGCCGAGGACCTCACCGACGTCGCACAAGCGTTGTACGAGACGGCGGCGGCCACGGTCGTACCGTCCGGTGCCACCCCACCCGAGTACGGCCGCTTCATTCCGGCGGACTGGCGGGAGGACCCGGTCACCTACCGGGCGGTGCGATCCAGGATGGCCGTCCTCGAGAACACCGGCGCCAGGCTGACCGTCGAACGGCTGCGCCTGGAATGGCGCTCCGGCGCGGGTCAGCCCGCGCCGGATTCGCGCCTGACCTTCCACCCGGCAGACGACACCGACCACCTGATCGCGCTGATGACGAGCGCCCTGGACGGCACCCTGGACGCGCACAGCCGCACCGACCTGGCGCGGATGTCCGCCCACGAGGCCGCTGTGAAGCACTACGAGGAGGAACTCGCCACCTACTCCAGTCCCCGCTCCTGGTGGCGGATCGCCAAACTGGGCGACAGCGGCGAAGCGGTCGGGTTCATCGTCCCGGCCCGCAACGCCTACCACCCGGTGATCGCCTACCTCGGCGTCGTCCCCGAGCACCGCGGCCACGGCTACGTCCACGGTCTCCTCGCCGAAGGCACCCGCATCCTGGCCGACGAGCACGTCACACACATCCGTGCCGCCACCGACCTGGGCAACGCCCCCATGGCGAGCGCCTTCGCCCGCGCCGGCTACGTCAACTTCGAGCGCGCCATCAACATGGCCTGGCACTGAGCAGATCGACCCGGGGAGAACCTGCGCGTCAGCGCTGGCCGGTTGGACTGCCCCCACCTTCCCGAAATCGGTCTCATGCTCCGATTTCAGGGCATACCGTCATCGTGGCGGTCGCGCACCGCCCGGCCGCTGTTCGGTGGCCGCCGGGTGGTCGCGCTCCGCGTGGACGTCCGGGCCGACGAGCAGAGCGGAAGGGACGCACGTGGACCGTGTCGACGGGGTACTCCTGCCGGAACTGGACGGGTCGGAGCCGAGCGTGGCGCTGCCCCGAACGCTGGGCTGGCTGAGTCTCGCGCTCGGCATCGGCGCGCTGGCCGAGCCGGGACCGCTGGCCCGGCTCACCGGGGTCGACGACGACCCGAGGTCCTGGGCCGTCATCCGGGGCGTCGGCGCGCGCGAGTTGGGGCACGCCGCCAGCCTGATCGCCGGGCGGCGTCCCGGCCGCTGGGCGTGGACCCGGGTGGCCGGCGACGCGATGGACCTGACCCTGCTCGGCCAGGCGCTGACCGACCGGTGCGGTGAGCGGCGCCGGCGGGTCGCCCTGACCACCGCCGCCATCGCCGGCATCACCGCGCTCGACCTGGCCGTCGCGATCGGCGCCACCCGCGCCCGCCGGGCCCGGGAGCGCATGATCCGGATCAGCATCGGGGTGACCGTCAACCGCTCGCCGGCCGAGGCGTACCGGTTCTGGCGCGACGTGGAGAACCTGCCCCGATTCATGTCGCACCTGGAGTCGGTGCGGGCCGACGACCTGCGCCGCTCGCACTGGATCGCGCGCGGGCCGGCCGGCCGGCGGATCGAGTGGCAGGCCGAGATCCTCGACGACCAGCCCAACCGGTCGATCGCCTGGCGGTCGGTGCCGGGCGCGCGGGTGCCGAACGCCGGCCGGGTCCGCTTCGATCCGGCGCCCGGCGACCGGGGGACCGAGGTACGCGTGCAACTCGGCTACGCGCCGCCCGCCGGGAAGCTCGGCCGCGCGGTGGCCAAGCTCTTCGGCGAGGAACCCGAGCAGCAGGTACGCGACGACCTGCGCCGGTTCAAGCAGGTGCTGGAGACCGGCGAGGTGGTCCGCTCCGAGGGCAGCCCGAACGGCATCTCCGTGCACCAGCAGGTCATGCAGCGCCCGGCCCAGCCGCTGCCGACCGCCCGCCGCTGACCGTCCCCCGACTCCGAAAAGGATTGACCATGAAGGCCACCGCCTGGATGGGCACCGACCGCGTCAAGGTCATCAACGTGCCCGAGCCGACGATCATGAACGCCCGGGACGCGATCGTGAAGATCTCCACCACCGCGATCTGCGGCTCGGACCTGCACCTCTACCACGGCTACGTCCCGGCCATGCGCAAGGGCGACATCCTCGGGCACGAGTTCATGGGCGAGGTGGTCGAGGTCGGCCCACAGGTGCGCAACCTGCGCGTGGGCGACCGGGTGGTGGTGCCCTTCCCGATCGCCTGCGGGCACTGCAATTCCTGCCAACGCGGGCTCTACTCGGTGTGCGAGAACTCCAACCCCAACGCTGGTGTCGCCGAGAAGATCATGGGGCACTCGCCGGCTGGCATCTTCGGCTACTCCCACCTGCTCGGCGGCTATGCCGGCGGTCAGGCCGAGTACGCGCGGGTGCCCTTCGCCGACGTCGGCCCGATCAAGGTGCCCCACGAGGTGCCCGACGACCAGGCCGTCATGCTCGCCGACGTCTTCCCGACCGCCTGGATGGGCGCCGAGATGTGCGACATCAAGCGCGGCGACGTCATCGCCATCTGGGGTGCGGGCCCCGTCGGGCTGCTCGCCGCCGCGAGCGCCCGGCTGCTCGGCGCCGAACGGGTGATCGTCATCGACCGGTACCCGTACCGGCTGCGGCTGGCCCGGGAGCACGCCGGGGCGGAGACGATCAACTACGAGGACACCGACGTGCTGGACACGCTCAACGAGCTCACCGCCGGCCGCGGCCCGGACGCCTGCATCGACGCGGTCGGCCTGGAGAGCCACCACGGCAACGCCGCCATGTACGCGTACGACCGGGGGAAGCAGGCGGTACGGGTGGAGACCGAGCGGCCATTCGCGCTGCGCCAGGCGATCCTGGCCTGCCGCAGCGGCGGGGTCGTGTCGGTGATCGGCGCGTACGGCGGGTTCGTCGACAAGTTCCCGATGGGCGCGTTCATGAACCGGTCACTGATCATGCGGACCGGGCAGTGCCACGTGCAGCGCTACACCCGGCCGCTGCTGGAGCGCATCCAGCGCGGCGAGATCGACCCCAGCTTCATCGTCAGCCACCGCATGCCGCTCAAGGACGCCCCGAAGGGCTACAAGATCTTCCAGAAGAAGCAGGACGACTGCACCAAGGTCCTGCTCAAGGTGTGACCCGGCGGCATGGAGGTGGCCGGGGCACCGAGTACCACGCGGCGCCTTTGGAGCTGATGTCGTAAACGCATCGGCTGCCGCACCCGCCCAGTCAGCGGGACCGTCCGGGCGGGCCGGGGCGGCTAGCGTGTCGGCAATGGAGAGCGGTGGCGTGCCGGGCGTGGTGCATGAGGCGGACGGTCTCACCATCCGGCTGCGGCCGGTCGCCGAGACCGACCTGGAGATGTTCCGACGGTTCTGCACCGAGCCGGGCCTCATCGGGCTCGACTGGGCGGGCTTCCGGGACGCGGCGGCGCCCGCTCGGCGGTACGCCGTCGACGGCTACCTCGGCGAGGACGACGGCCGGCTCATCGTCGAGGTCGACGATCCGCAGCCCGTCGCCGCCGGCCTGGTCAGCTACCGGGCCGGGGTCTACGGCGGGACGGCGAAGTACTGGGAGATCGGGGTCGCACTACTACCGGAGTGCCGAGGGCGGGGGATCGGTTGGCGCGCCCAGGCGCTGCTCTGCGACTACCTGTTCGCGCACACTCCGGCGCAGCGGATCCAGGCCGGCACGCACCCGGAGAACGTCGCCGAGCAGCGCGCGCTGGAGAAGGCCGGCTTCCAGCTCGAGGGGGTCGTGCGGGCGTGCGAGTTCCGGGCCGGCCGCTGGCGCGACGGATACCTCTACAGCCGGCTGCGCGACGACCCGTCACCCTGGGCCCGCCCGAGGGAGTGATGGTGGGTCAGGGGATGGGCCACTCGTGCACAGGCCGGTTGCTGTGCATGAGCGTCACGTAGTGCCGGACCACCTCGCGCAGCGCCGCCGGGCGGTCCAGGTGGTCGGCGGACTCCAACCGGTGCAGCGTCTCCACCTGCCAGCTCGCGCCGTTGCGGCCGGTCAGGCAGCGCTGCTCGATGATGCCGAGCAGCCGGTCGCGCTCGTCCGGATGCAGGCCCCACCGGTCCAGCCCGTGGTGCGCCAGCGGCAGCAGCCGACGCAACACCAGCTCGGTCACCGGCAGGTAGCCCAGGCCCGGCCAGAAGACCTGAGCCTCGATGCCGTACCGGGCGCAGCTGTTGAAGTTCTCCTCGGCCGCGCTGAACGACATCTGCGACCACAGTGGCCGATCCGACTCGGCCAGCGCCCGGACCAGCCCGAAGTAGAACGCCCCATTGGCGACGGTGTCCAGCACCGTCGGCCCGGCGGGCAGCACCCGGTTCTCCACCCGAAGGTGCGGCCGGCCGCGCGACACGTCGTACACCGGACGGTTCCACCGGTAGACGGTGCCGTTGTGCAGCCGCAGCTCGGCGAGCCTCGGCACCTCGCCGGCCGCGAGGGTCTGCGCCGGGTCCTCCGGGTCGCAGACCGGCAGCAGCGCCGGGAAGTAGCGCACGTTCTCCTCGAACAGGTCGAACACGCTGGTGATCCAGCGTTCGCCGAACCAGACGCGCGGGCGTACCCCCTGGGCCTTGATCTCCTCCGACCGGGTGTCGGTGGCTTGCTGGAACAGCGGGATGCGGGTCTCGCGCCACAGCTCCCGGCCGAAGAACAGCGGCGCGTTGGCGCCGACCGCCACCTGGATGCCGGCGATGGCCTGCGCGGCGTTCCAGTAGTCGGCGAACTGGGCCGGGCTGACCTGCAGGTGGAACTGGGTGCTGGTGCAGGCCGCCTCCGGGGTGATGGTGTCGGCGGTGGTGGCGAGCCGCTCGATCCCGTTGATGGCGATCCGCAGGTCCTCACCGCGGGCGGCGAAGATCTGCTCGTTGAGCAGCGCGTAGCGCGGATTCGCCGAGAGCGTCCCGGCGGTCAGGTGCTCCGGGCGCAGCGTCGGCAGAATGCCGATCATGACCATGTGCGCGCCGATCTTGCGGGCCTTCTCCTCGGCCGCGTTGAGGCTGGCCCGTACGTGGTCCTCGAACTCCGCGGTGCCGGTGCCGGTCAGCCGCCGGGGCGCCACGTTGATCTCCACGTTGAACTGGCCCAGCTCGGTCTGGAAACTCGGGTCGGCGATCGCCGCGAGGACGTCGGAGTTGCGCATCGCCGGCATCGACTCCTCGTCGACGAGGTTCAGCTCGATCTCCAGCCCGGTCATCGGCCGGTCGATGTCGAACCGCGCCTCGCGCAGCATCTCGGCGAAGACGTCCAGGCAGCTGCGGACCTTGTCCCGGTAGCGGGCCCGGTCCTCACGGCTGAAGGTCCGTACGCCGACATCCTCGCCCATGGTCACCACCCTGTCACCGCTGGTCCCCCTAACCTCGCACGTGTCAGGCGGGCGGGGAAGACCCAATGGTCCCTTCCTACCCAGCCGCGGGCCCGGTGACCCTCGTCGCGTCCCGCGTACTTTGCGCCGTCGCGGGCGGGCCGCACCGCTAGCATTGCCGCCCGAGAGGTGGTGGCGGTGGATATGCGCGAGAAGGTGACCCGGCTGTTCGTGGCGGCGGCGATCGCCGAGGCGTGCTCCTGGCTGGCCCTGCTGGTCGGCATGGTGGTGAAGTACGGTCCGCCGGGAAACGAACTCGGCGTCAAGATCTTCGGCCCGATCCACGGCGGGCTGTTCATCGCCTACGTGCTGCTGGTGCTGGCAGTCGCCCGGCTGCACCGGTGGAGCCTGCCGGCCACCGTGGTGGCGCTGGCCTGCGCGGTGCCGCCGTTCGCCACCCTGGCCTACGAGCGTTGGGCCCGCCGTCGCGGGATGCTGGGCGCCACCCGGCGACAGGTCCGCGAGCCCGCCCCGGTCGGCTGAGCCACCGCCGGGCGGGCCGTACGTCGCGAGCCGTCAGCCGGCCAGGAAGTCGGCCAGGATCGCGGTGAGCGCCTCCGGCGCCTCCTCGGCCATGTGGTGACCCGAGTCGACCGAGGCGACGCGTACGTCGTCGGCCCACTCCCGCCAGATCGCCGCCGGGTCGCCGTACAGGTCGACCATGTCGTCGCGCTCGGAGTACGCGAACAGCACCGGACAGTCGATCCGCCGCCCGGCCGCGCGGTCCGCGTCGTCGGCCGCCCGGTCCGGGCCCAATCCGGCCCGGTAGTCCTCGCACATCGCGTGCACCGTTGCCGGGTCGTGGATGGCCCGGTGGTAGTCGGCGTACGCCTCCTCGCCCATCTCGGCGGGGGAGCCGCCGTACCAGGCGTCCGGATCGGCGTTGATCACCCGCTCCGCCGGCTTGCCGGTCTGACCGAGGAAGAACCAGTGCCACCAGCGGGCGGCGAACCGGGCGTCGCAGCGGGCCAGCGCCGCACCGATCGGCACCCCGTCGAGCACACCGAGCCGGCTGACCCGCTCCGGGTGGTCCAGTGCCGTGCGCATCGCCGCGTACGCGCCGCGGTCGTGGCCGATCACCGCCGCCCGCCGGTGCCCGAGCGCGTCGAGCAGCGCCACGACGTCACGAGCCATCGCCCGCTTGGCGTACCCCGAGTGGTCGGCGGTCTCCGGCGGCTTCGTCGAGCCGCCGTAGCCGCGCAGGTCCGGGCAGATGACGGTGTGCCGCTCGGCGAGCAGCGGCGCAACCCGGTGCCAGGTGGCATGGGTACGGGGATGGCCGTGCAGCAGCACCACCGGCGGGCCGGACCCGCCGTGGCGCACGCGCAGGCGTACCGGGCCGACGTCGATCTGTTCATGGGTGAATCCGGGAAACATGCCCGAGCCGGTGCCCACCGTGCCCGGGCGGGAAACGCGGGCCGACCGCTCAGGTGAGCGCGGAGCAGGCCGCCACGCCGGTGAGCAGCAGCGCGCCCAGCACGGCCTGGAGCAGCAGCGGCGGCCCGAGGTGCGACCAGAGTGTCGCCGTACGCGGAGTGAGCAGCTGACCGGTGGTCAGGTTGACGATCCGCTCGATGCGCGGCGGCAGCTCGGGGTCACGCTGCGGGCGCAGGGTGAGCTGCACGTGGTCGGCCGGGTGCAGGGCGCTCTGCGGAAGGTGGCCGTGCAGCTCGACCTCGCAGAGCCGGCCGGCGGCGTCCCGCAGGCGCAGCGGGGTGACCAGGTACTCCGGGCCCTGCTTGAGCTCCTTCCAGCGTCGACGGGCGCCGCCACCGCCGCCGGGCAGCAGCGAGCGCAGCAGCACCATGAGCAGCCCCGCCACCCCGGCCGCGGCCAGCACCGCCACCAGCACCGGCTGGCCGATCCGCACCTCCCGGGAGTAGCCGTCGACGAGCCGGACCACCCGCCCGGTGACGATCCGCTCCGTCGGATGCACGATCCGTCGGGTGTCGAGGCCGCCGTCCATCATCACCACCCAGAGTCCGGTTGCTGTCACCGATCGTATCGGCGTCCCCGGTTGAACGACGTGAATGAAACCTGGTCACGGGCTCATGGCCGCGAGGTGACAACCCGGGCGACCCGGGTATGCGGAGGGCCGAGCTGGAAAGGGGTCGAGCATGCAGCTGTCCTTCCTGCGCCCGCTCTACGACCGACCCGGGCCGTGGTGCTCGGTGTACGTGGACGCCTCCGCGAACACGGAGGACGCCCATCCGGCACTGGACCTGCGCTGGCGCGCTCTACAAGGCCAACTGACCGACCAGGGGGCCGACGAGGCGACCGTCGCCGCGCTGGACCGGGTGGTCCGCGGGCACGATCCGAAGGTGGGGGGCTACGGGCTGGCGCTCTTCGCGACCCGTGGCCGGGTGGTGCTCTCGGAGTTCCTCTCCGCGGCGCCGCTGCGGGATCTGGCCCACTACGGCCCGCTGCCGCACGTGATGCCGCTGTTGGCACAGCGCGGCGAGCAGGTGGCCTGGGTGCGGGTGCTGGCCAACCGCCTCGGCGCGGACGCCATCGCCATCAGCGCCGGCGGAGTTCCCCGACGCGCGCACGTCGTCGGCCGTGAGGACTTCCAGCTGCGCCGGGTGCAGCCCGGCGGCTGGTCCCAGTCGAAGTACCAGAAGTCCGCCATGGAGGCCTGGCACACCAACGGCGGCAACGTCGCCGCGGCGACCGTCGAGCTGGCCGAGAAGGTCGGCGCGGAGGTGGTGGTGATCGCCGGTGACGTCCGGGCCACCGGCGTGGTGGCCGCCCAGATGCCGGAGCGCTGGCAGGACGTGATGGTGCGGACCGACGCCGGTTCACGGGGCGACGGCTCCGACAACACGTTGCTGGACGACCTGACCGTGCAGACCATCGCCGAGGTCGCCGACCAGCGGATCAGCGCCAAGCTGGACCTGTTCGGCATGCAGGAGGACGTCGGCGCCGGGCTGGACGCGGTCGTCTCCGCCCTGCAGCGCAATCAGGTGGACACCATGCTGATAGTGGACGACCCGTCGGCCAACGGCGAGCTCTGGATCGGCCCCGAGCCGACCCAGATCGCCACCGACCCCGGGCAGCTGGCCGCGATGTCGGTGCCCGACCCGCAGCGGGTCCGTGCGGACGCGGCGTTGGTGCGGGCGCTGGTGGGCACCGATGCCGAACTCACCGTCCTCGGCCCGGACGAGGCGCCCGACCTCACCGACGGCGTCGGCGCGGTGCTCCGCTACACCGACGCGAGCACCCCGGGGCGCGGCAATGGCTGAGCGGATCGGCGCCGACGTGGTGGTGGACCGGCTACGCGCCTGGCGGGTGCCGCGCGCGTTCGGCTACCCGGGCGAGGCGATCGCCCCGCTGGTCGAGGCGTTGGACCGGGCGGGCGGCGACCCGGCGTTCATCCCGGCGCGGCACGAGGAGACTGCCTCCTTCATGGCCACCGGGCACGCCAAGTTCACCGGCGGCATCGGGGTCTGCCTGGCCACCCAGGGGCCGAGCGCGGTGCAACTGCTCAACGGCCTGTACGACGCGAAGCTGGACAGCAAGCCGGTAGTGGCGATCGTCGGGGAGGACATCTCCGGCCCGCTCGGCGGCGCCCACCAGGAGATCGGGCTGAGCCGGCTCTTCGGCGACGTGTGCAACCAGTTCGTCCAGTACGCGCGCAGCGCCGAGCAATTGCCGACGTTGCTGGACCAGGCGTTCCGGACCGCGGCGGCGACTCGCAGCCCGACCTGCGTGGTGCTGCCCCGGCACGTGCAGGAGACCCGGGTGCCCGACCTGCAACCGCAGGCCGCCGGGGTGCTCTCCGCGACGCCCGGCGAACCGCTGGCCCGGGTGCTGCCGCACGAGGCCGACCTGGCCGCCGCCGCGCAGGTGCTGGGCAGTTCCCAGCGCACCGCGATCCTGGTGGGCCAGGGCGGTCGGGACGCCGCCGAGGAGATCATCGCGTTGGCCGACCGGCTCGGGGCGGGGGTGGCCACCTCGCTGCTGGGCAAGCCGGTGCTCGACGAGCGGCTGCCGTTCCACACCGGCGTGCTCGGCGAAGTCGGCACCCCGGCCGCCGCCCAGCTGATGGGCGGCTGCGACACCCTGCTCATGATCGGCACCAACGACCCGTGGACGGGCTACTTCCCGATGCCGGGGCAGGTGCGCACGGTGCAGATCGACATCGACGGCCGCCGGATCGGGACCCGGTACCCGGTCGACGTGCCGCTGGTCGGTGACGCCGCCGAGACGGTACGGGCGCTGCTGGGCCGGGTACCGGACCGGCCTAACCGGCAGTGGCGGGCCACGGTGGAGAACTCCGTCGACCGGTGGCGGATGGCCGCCGTCGAGCGTGCCTCCGCGCCGGCCGAGCCGGTGAATCCGCAGCTCGTCCTTCAGGAGCTGTCCAACCGGTTGCCGCGCAACGGCGCGGTGGCGGTCGACGTGGGGTCGGTCATCTACTGGTACGCCCGGCACCTGGAACTGCCGCTCGGGGTGAACGCCCAGCTCTGCGGCACGCTCGGGTCGATGGGCTGCGCCCTGCCGTACGCGGTGGCCGCCAAGCTCGACGCTCCCGACCGGCCGGTGATCGCGCTGATGGGGGACGGCGCCATGCAGCTCAACGGGCTCGCCGAGCTGATCACGGTGTCCCACCACTGGCAGAAGTGGGCCGATCCGCGGCTGGTGGTGCTGGTGCTCAACAACCGGGACCAGTCCGGAATGGGTGGCGGCCGGCAGCCGTCGAGTGACCCCGCCGCGCGCCGCCCCGACGTGCCGTACGCCGGCTGGGCCCGGCTGCTCGGGCTGCACGGCGTGCGGGTGGACCGCCCGGAGCTGGTCGGCGCGGCCTGGGACGAGGCGCTCGCCGCGGACCGCCCGTGCGTGGTGGAGGCCGTGGTCGACGCGGCGGTGTCGCTGTCGCCGCCGGAGCCCGCCTTCGCCGACCTGCGGTCGGTCTTCGACCACGGGGAGGCCGCCCGGCGGGTGCGCGAGCAGGTGGAGGTGACCGTGGCCGCCGAGGACCTCGTTTAGCTGGTCCCGGCCAGGGCATGAGAAGTCGGCCAACGACGCTGGAGGTCACATGCCCGATCCCACCGACCGCCGGTACGGTCCCGCGCCCCTTCCGCAGCCGCGCGGCCCGCTCTCCGCAGCGGTGGTGGCGGCGCTGCGACAGCCGCCGCACGACCTGCCGGCCGAGCTCGGTGCCGACCTGGACCCGGTGGACCCGCTGACCGACGAGGACCTCCAGCTCACCCTGTTCCTCTGCTACGAGCTGCACTACCGCGGCTGGCACGGGGTGGACGAGGCCTGGGAGTGGCAGCCGTCGCTGCTGGCGCTGCGGGCCCGCGCCGAGGCGCCGTTCGAGGCGTCCCTGCGCGAGTTGGTCGGCCCGCTGCCGGCGGTGCCACCCGGCGGCGTGCCGGCCGGCCTGGCCGAGGTGGTCGCCGCCGACGAGGGCCCGTCGCTCTCCAGTGCGCTGCAACGGCGCGCCGACCTGGCCCAGTTCCGCGAGTTCCTCACCCACCGGTCGGTGTACCACCTGCGCGAGGCGGACCCGCACAGCTGGGCGCTGCCCCGCCTCGGGGGCCCCGCCAAGGCCGCCCTCGTGGAGATCCAGGCCGACGAGTACGGCAACGGCCGGCTGGACCGGATGCACTGTGAGCTGTTCCGGCGCACGCTGGACCGGCTGGGCCTGGACACCGGCTACGGCGCCTACCTGGACGCGGTGCCCGCGGTGACCCTGGCCGTCAACAACGTGATGTCGCTGTTCGGCATGCACCGACGGCTGCGGGGCGCGCTGCTCGGCCACCTGGCCGCCTACGAGATGACCTCGTCGTTGCCGAACCGCCGCTACGGCAACGGGCTGCGCCGGCTCGGCCTGGACGAGGTGGCGACCGGCTTCTACGACGAGCACGTGGAGGCCGACGCGGTGCACGAGCAGATCGCCGCGCACGACCTGTGCGGCGGCCTGGTCCGGGTGGAGCCGCAGCTGGCCGGGGACGTGTTCTTCGGTGCGGCGGCCGCGCTCGCGGTGGACCGGCTGTTCGCCGGGCACCTGCTGGACAGCTGGGCGGCCGGGCGCAGCTCCCTGCGCGACCCTTCGCCGCCGGCGCTGAGCCGGTCGGTGCCGGCCGGCCCGTCCGCGCCCGCCACCGTACGGGGCCTGCCAGCAGTCGCTTGAGCCCGGGCACCCGACGCACCGCGGCGGGCCGAAGATCGGGCGATGCCCTCAGCCCTGTCGGCTGGTACCGGCGCGGAAGTTGATCGCCTTGTGCGTACCGTCGCAGAACGGCTTGAGCGCCGACTTGCCGCACCGGCACAGCGCGACCGTGCCCCGGCGCCCGTCGATCCGCTCGCCGTCGGGGGTGACCAGCTCGAAGTCGCCGCGGACGAGCAGCGGCCCGTCCTGGTACGGGGTGATCGTGGCGGCGGCCTCGTTGGTCCTCTCGCTACGCATGGACCCGGAAATGCCCGCCCTGGCACGGGCGAAACCCGATCACCTCCGCCGCCCACTGCGGCATCGTCGCCGAACGCCGCTGATGACCGGCGCACCCCGCTGACCTGCGGGATTGGTGCCGCCGGGTGGGGATGCCCCGTTTGAACCCCATCGGGACGGGAAGCCGGGCCGCGTGGTGAGCGAACGAGGCAAGGTGGGGCCGGTGCACAAGGTGCACGAGGGGCCGACGGCCGAGGGCGCCGGTCTGGCCGGCGACCGGGTCGTGGCGGTGGGCAGCGCCGCCCGGATTCTGGTCGCCGCCACCGCCCGCGCGCTACGCGGGGAGGACTGCGCCGACCTGGGGCACTCCGGGCCGGTGTCGCGCTTCCCGGGGGCCCCGGAACCGGTGCGGCGCGCCGCGGCCACTCGGGCCGCCGGCCGGGTCGCCCTCACCGTGGCCCAGGCCGGTGAGGTGGACGCCGCGCGGGTCGCCCGCTGGTTCGCCGACCAGTACCCCCGCCAGCGCTACCCCGGGGTGGTGCTCGGCTCCCCGCACGGCGCGGCGGCGCACCTGGCGGTGGCCCTCGGCGTGCCGTGGCTGCCCGCCGGCTTCGAGATGAGCGTGCACTGGACCGACGGCGCGGTGGACCGTCCGGGGGCGGCGCTGGAGCACGGGGCCGCGCTCGCCGCCCCGCTGCTCGCCGCCAACGCCGACGTGCACCTGCGTCAGGTGCACTGCCCGGCCAGCCGTGGTCCGCTGTCGGCGGTGACGGTCTCGCTGACCGCCCGCTGGCGGACCCTGCCGGCGGCGTACGCGCGGTTCCTGGCCGAGCGGCTGGCTCCCGGCGCCCCGGTGCTGCTGCTGCGCGACGCGCGGACCTGGCCGGTGCTCGACGGCGGTCAGGGGCACAGCTTCCAGGTGGGCTGCCCGGGCAGCGGGCTCGACCCGGTGGACTTCGACCCGGACAGCCACGCGCTGCGGCAGGTGCTGCGCTCCGCCGGCGGGGACGACACCTGCTGGGAGCCGCCGGAGGTCTCCGCCGCGTCGGGCAGCGCCGAGCACGGCGTGGAGTCCGGTTTCGAACTCGCCGCGCGGGACTTCTCGACCCGCCAGGGTCACCCGTTGCACCGGGTGCTGGTCCCGCGCCCGGCCGCGCTGAGCGCGGCGGTCGCCGACCTGTACCGGCGTTGGCTGCGCGGCGCCGGCAAGACCGGTGACCGGTTGGTGGTCGAGTGTGGCCGGCTGCTCGATCCGTGGCAGGTGGTGCGGGCGGGGATGGTGCCGTACTGGTGTGAGAACGCCACCCGGCGCAGCGTCGACGAGGCGGAGTGGTGGCTGGCCGGCAGCGAGCCGTTCAGCTCGGTGGACGTGCTGCCCGAGCCGCCGGGGATGCGCTCGCCGGCCCTGGCCGGGCTGCCGCAGTGGCTGGCGGTGGCCGGGTTCGGCCGGCGGCGTCGGGCGCTGGACCGCGCCTCCGCCCGGGGGTACCCGGTCACATCGGTGCCCACCCGCCGGGCCACCGAGGTGCTCCGGGCCCAGCCGTACGACCTGCCCGTGCCGCCTGCGTTGGGAGTCACCGAGGCGCTGACCGTACTCCGCGACAGTGCCACCTACCAGGGACTTCTCGTCTCCTGAGGCGGAGGCGGCGAAACATCCTCGCGAACCCGCAGTCCCGTGATTGAGTACCTACGGAGCGGGAACATCGCTGGCTGCGACGGCTTGAACACGCTGCGCAGAAGCGTTGTCGCCCGCTGGCATCCCAGTCACTGACCCATTTCCGGCCCGGTGCGTTGCTCGACCATGCGCACGACCGGTTTCCCAATCCGGGCGGGGGACCTTCCTGAGGGAGGCGCGGATGTTCGGACAGACCACCACGACCACACCACCACCCACCGATCGGGGCCTTGAGGATCTCGACGCTGCGGCGTTGGCGTACGCGGCCCGGATCGAGGGCCTGCCACCCGAGCGGCGGCAGGAGGCGCGTGACGATCTGGTGCGCTTCGCGCTGCCGTTCGCCGGCCGGCTGGCTCGCCGGTACCGGGGGCGGGGAGAGCCGTTGGAGGATCTGGAGCAGGTCGCCCGCCTGGGCCTGGTCAACGCGGTCGACCGGTACGACCCGGAACGGGGCTCGTTCACCGCGTACGCCGCGATCACCATCGTGGGCGAGATCAAACGGCACTTCCGCGACCGCACCTGGGGGGTGCACGTACCCCGCCGGCTGCGCGACCTGATCCTCGAGGTCGGGCAGGCCACCTCGGCGCTGACCAGCGAGCTGTCCCGGGCGCCGACGGTCGCGGAGTTGGCCGCGCGGCTGGAGACGCCGGAGGAGGAGATCCTGGCCGCGCTGGAGTCGGCGGCTGGGTACAGCCCGGCGTCGCTGAACGCCCCGGTGGGTGGCGAGAGTTCCGCCGAGTTCGGTGACCTGGTGGGCGAGTCGGACAACGCGCTGGAGTCGGTCGACGACCGGGTCACCGTCAGCGGCCTGCTGCACCGCCTGCCCTGGCGGGAGCGGCGGATCCTGGCCATGCGCTTCTATGGCAACCAGACCCAGGCGGAGATCGCCGCCCGCTTCGGCATCTCGCAGATGCACGTCTCCCGGCTGCTGTCCCGGGCGCTGACCTGGCTGCGTCAGGCCATGCTGGCCGACGCGCCGCCGCCCTGGCAGAACGGCGCCGCCGAGCCGGACCCGGGCAAGACCCGGATCTCGGTGAAGCAGAACGGCGACCGGGTGGTGGTCGAGGTGGGCGGGGAGGTCGACCGGGACGGCGCGGACCAGCTGCGCCGGGCGATGCTGGAGGCCGTCACCGGCCAGCCCAGCGAGGTGATCGTGGACCTGGTCGGCGCGGGCGGCTTCGACGCCGGTGGGATCGCCGCCCTGTTGGCCGGCCGGGAGGCGGCGGCCCGGACCGGGGTGCCGCTGCGGTTGACCCGGGTGCAGCCGGCGGTGCGCCGGTCGCTCACCGCCGCCGGCCTCGCTCCGGCCCGGGAGTAGGGCGGACCGGCCCGGCCGCGGGCCGAGGACATGAGGGGCGGGGCCGGCACCTGAAGAAGGTGCCGGTCCCGCCCGCGTACCTCGTCAGTGTTCGTCGCGGTCGCCCTCGCTGTGCGGGTGCCGCCAGCGCTCGTGCGGTTTCGGCCCTTCCTCGCGGTCCTCAGGTGCGTCGCTCTGTTCGAAGCTCGGACGACGGACGCCCTCGGGCTCCGGCACCTCCACCGGCCGGGCGCCGGACTCGGCCGCAGGCTGGAACGCCGTGGCCTCGCGGGCGCCGTGTGCGCCCTCGGCGGCGGGTGACTCCGGTGCGCGGTGCTCCACGTGCAACTCCTCGGTGAAATGCTGCGGTGGCTTGGTGGTGCGCTGTGGCAGGTCCCGGCCCAGGTCGGCGACGAGCGGGCCGTACTTGAGGTCGAACGCCGGGCGCTCGGAGCGGATCCGGGGCATCCGGTCGAAGTTGCGCAGCGGCGGCGGGCAGGTGGTGGCCCATTCGAGCGAGTTGCCGAAGCCCCACGGGTCGTCCACATTCACCATCGCCCCGTACCGCCAGGACTTCCAGGCGTTGTAGATGAAGAACAGTGTGGACAGGCCGAGGATGAACGCGAAGATGCTGGAGATGGTGTTCAGTACGGTGAAGCCGTCGGTGGGCAGGTAGTCGGCGTACCGGCGGGGCATCCCCTCGCTGCCCAGCCAGTGGTGCACCAGGAAGGTGCCGTGGAAGCCGATGAACATGGTCCAGAAGTGCGCCTTGCCGAGCCGGTCGTCGAGCAGCCGGCCGGTCATCTTCGGCCACCAGAAGTAGTAGCCGGCGAAGAGTGCGAACACCACAGTCCCGAACACCACGTAGTGGAAGTGCGCCACCACGAAGTAGGTGTCGTGGGTGTGGAAGTCGGCCGGCGGGCTGGCCAGCAGCACCCCGGTGAGCCCGCCGAGCAGGAAGGTCACCAGGAAGCCGATGGCGAACAGCATCGGTGTCTCGAAGGTGAGCTGCCCCTTCCACATGGTGCCGATCCAGTTGAAGAACTTCACCCCCGTGGGCACCGCGATGAGGTAGCTCGTGATGCTGAAGAACGGCAGCAGCACCTGGCCGGTGGTGAACATGTGGTGCGCCCACACGGTCATCGACAGCACGGTGATCGCGACGGTGGCAAGCACGATCCCGGTGTAGCCGAAGAGCGGCTTGCGGGCGAAGACCGGGATGACCTCGGTGACGATGCCGAAGAACGGCAGCGCGATGATGTAGACCTCGGGATGGCCGAAGAACCAGAACAGGTGCTGCCAGAGCATCGGCCCACCGGTCGCCGGGTCGTACACGTGCGCGTTGAGCAGCCGGTCGGCCATCAGGGCCAGCAGCGCCGCGGCCAGCAGCGGGAAGACGAAGATCACCAGCACGCTGGTGAAGAGCATGTTCCAGGTGAAGATCGGCATCCGGAACATGGTCATCCCGGGCGCGCGCAGAGTGAGGATCGTGGTGATCAGGTTCACCGCGCCGAGGATGGTGCCCAGCCCGGAGATGACCAGGCCGACCACCCACATGTTCGCGCCCACCCCCGGTGAGTGCTCCACCGAGCTCAGCGGGACGTACGCGGTCCAGCCGAAGTCCGCCGAGCCTTGCGGCGTGAGGAACCCGCCGACCACCATCAGGCCGCCGAACAGGTACAGCCAGTAGGCCAGCGCGTTGAGCCGGGGGAACGACACGTCCGGCGCGCCGATCTGGATCGGCACGATGAAGTTGGCGAACCCGAACGCCGCCGGGGTGGCGAACAGCAGCAGCATCACCGCGCCGTGCGAGGTGAACAGCTGGTTGTACTGCTCAGAGGAGAGGATCTGCAGTCCCGGCCGGGCCAACTCGGCCCGGATCAGCATCGCCTCCAGCCCGGCCAGCAGGAAGAAGCCGAACGAGGTGAGCAGATAGAGCACACCGATCTGCTTGTGGTCGGTGGTGGCCAGGAACTTGATCAGAGAATTCCCGGGGACCGGCGTACGTAGTGGCCCGGGGTAGCCTCCGAACCGGGCCGGTGCCAGGATCGCCGGGCCGCGGTCGCGACCGGGTTCCGTGGTTACCCGCTTGGGCATGTCTTCTCACCCCGTCGTGACGACAGAAAGGACGGGCGTGCCTACCCGACCCTCTGCCCATGTAACCAGGCCGAAGCGGTAATTTCGGTCAGAACGACGGTACCGGCGCGACGACTCAGGTCGCGGGCAGCATGGCCCAGACGGCCTTGCCGTCGCCGGCCGCCACGCTGCCCCAGCGCTGCGCCAGCTCGCGGACCAGCAGCAACCCCCGCCCACCCTCGGCGCGCGGGTCGGCGTCGCGGGCCCGCGCGGCCGCCGGGCTGCCGTCCACCACGGCGAGGTGTAGGTACGGCCGGCGCAGGGTCAACGTGACCTGCATCGGCGTGCGGGCGTGCCGGACCACGTTGCCGACCAGCTCACTGAGCACCAGCGACGCCGGCCCGGCAGCCTCCGGCAGGTTCCACCGGGCGCACGCGTCGCCGACCAGCTCGCGGGCCCGCCGGCAGGCCTCGGCCACCGGCTCCAGCCGGGTGCGCAGCCGGGGAACGCAGGCCGCGCCCGCCGTCCGGGTCGCCTCGGCGCAGTCCGGACGCACCGGCAGCACCCGGCAGGCGGTCGACTCGGCCAGCCAGCGGGCGGCGGCCGGTCCCGGGGCGCAGAGCACCACCGGCACGGCCGGCCACTCCTCGGCCCGGCGGGCCGTCGCGGCGAAGACCGACAGGGCCAGGCGGTCGCGGACCGTGACGTCGGCCAGGTCCACCACGAGCGCCTCCGGCTGGTTCGCCAGCGCGCCGTCCAGCGCCTGGTGCACCGAGCGCATGGTGCCCAGGTCCAGCGCGCCGGTGAGCCGGACGACCGCCACCGGCGCCGCGGTGCGCAGCTCGCAGGTGATCCGGCTGGACATCGAAACCTCGCTTCGCTGCTGGGTCGGGACCTGCCAACTACCCGAGCCCCAGCCTGGTCAAACCGGACCGACGGGACGTGCCGTCACGTCAGCGTCGCGCCCGCCCGGTCAGCGCGCCCAGCCCGATCATGCCGAGCCCGAGCCCGAGGTGCAGCCAGTCGTCCGCGTCGTTGACGGGAAGCACGTTGGCGCCGCTGGCGTGGTCCACCGCCAGCCCGTAGAGCCAGAGGACCAGGTAGACCGCACCGCCGCCGATCAGGTAGGCGCGCGCCCCGGTCACCGTCCGGGCCAGCGCCAGGCCGGCCACCCCGAACAGCAGGTGCAGCAGGTTGTGCAGCACCGACACCTGGAAGACCCCGAAGAGGTACGCGCCGGAGCCGTGCCCCGCGAAGCCCAGGTCGCCGGTGCCGCTGGTGATCCCGGGTACGAAGCCGAGCACGCCGACCAGCAGGAACAGCACCGCCACGGCGCTGGCCGCCCGACGTACCGGCGCCTTGCCTTCGGCCGGGTTGTGCCGGGCGCGGGCGTGCGCCATCGGTCCGACCATCACCGACTCCTTGCTGCGCGGCGGGCGTGAGCACCGCCGCGTTCCCGCCGCCGACGGGGGCAAACCCGGCGGCGGCGCGGCCGGATCACACCGGTTGCAGGCGCGGCGCGGCGGCCAGCTTGCGGACCCGCTCGTACAGCTCGACGTAGCGCTCGGCCATCACGGCCGGGGTGAACCGGGTCGCGGCCACCGCCCGGCACTCGTCCGGCTCGAGCAGCCCCGCCGCCAGGACCAACTCGCCCAGCTCCTGCTCGTCGTCGGTGAGCAGGCCGGTGCGGCCGTGCTCGATCAGCTCCGGCAGGCAGCCCCGGGCGGTCGCCACCACCGGCGTGCCCAGCGCCAGGGACTCGACCACGGCCGTGCCGCCCGGCTCCTCCCAGCGCAGCGGGAACAGCGAGGCGCGAGCGCCGGCGAGCAGGTCGTCGCGCTCCTGGCCGGCGACCGTGCCCACCCAGCGGACCAGGTCACCGTCGACGTGCGGGGCCACCTCGTCGAGGAAGAACCGCACGTCCGGGTTCTGCCGGGCGTCATCGCCAGCGGCGGCCAGGTCGGCCGGGCGATGGTACGGGCCGACCGGCCCGGCCAGCACCAGCGGGAAACCGATCTGGTGGGCGAGTCGCACGCCGACGTCCTGCCCCTTGCCCGGGTTGATCCGGCCGAGGATGAGCAGATAGTCGCCCTTGTCCGGGCGGGGGCGCCGGTCGGCGTCCACAGCCAGGGGGGTGGACAGGTGCACGTGGCCCACCGAGTGGTCGCGCAGCGCCTGTGGGGCGCGGGCGAGCTGCGAGGCGGAGACCCCGTTGACCCGGACCCGGTCGCCGCCGTCCAGGGTGCCGTAGAGCGCGGGGTGCTTGGCCAGGTCCCAGTGCAGGGTGTGCAGCGTCGGCGGCCCGGCCGGTCCCATCGCGGTGAGGGTGGCCAGACCGACGGCCTCGACGTGGTCGTGCACCAGGTCGATGTCGTCGCGGGCGTGCAGCTCGCGGACCACTCCGGCCAGGTGCGCCTGGGCGATGCCGCAGACCTGGTTGTACGGCCGCTGCAGGGCGGCGAACTGGCCGTCGGGGAAGACCGAGACCAGCTCCTCCACCGGCAGGTCGCTGGTGCCCACCGAGGCGAGCACCACCCGTACGCCGAGCCGGCGCAGCTCCGGGACCAGCGTGGCGATCACGTTCTCGATCCCGCCGTAGCCCGGTGGCGGCACGGACAGCCACGGGCCGGCGTTCATCAGCACGGTCAGGCTCATCGCGCCCGCCCCATCCGGGCGCTCACGCCGCCGCCACCCGTCGGCGCGGCACCCGGTGCCGCAGCTCGGCCAGCGGGGGGCGCTCCTCGATCGACACGTCGCTGACCACGATCTCGCGGTCCAGGTTGGGCAGCGCCTCGGAGCCGCCGCGGCGGAACTGGGTCAGCAGCGGATCGGGTGAGGTGCCGGGGCTCGCCCAGCCGCGCCGTTGCAGCCGCGACCAGGCGGTCAGCATGATCTGCGCGGACATCCGGCCCAGCGCCGCGGTGTCCTGGTGGCGGTGCTTGCGCTCGCCGAGGTCGACCTGGGCGAGGGCGTCCAGGCCGACGAGGTCGAGCAGGTCGATCAGCATCGCGGTCTCCACCCCGTACCCGGAGACGAACGGCACCTGGGCGAGCACCTCGCGGCGGCCGGCGTACTCGCCGGCCAGCGGCTGCACGAAGCCGGCCAGCTCGGGCCAGAAGAGGTTGAGCAGGGGGCGGGCCATCAGCTCGGTCACCCGGCCGCCACCGTCCTGCTCGACGCTGGACGGGCCGACCAGCGGCCGGTGGTAGAAGCCCTTGACGAAGTCGACCGAGGGGTCGGTCAGCAGCGGGCCGAGCAGCCCGGTGACGAAGTGCGGACGGAACTCCCGCAGGTCGGCGTCGATGAACGCGACCACGTCGCCCTCGGCCGCGGCGAGGCCGGCCCAGAGCGCGTCGCCCTTGCCGGTCAGCCGGGGCAGCCCCCGGGTCATCGCGTCCTGGCTGACCACCTCGGCGCCGGCGGCCCGGGCCACCTGGGCGGTGCGGTCGGTCGACCTGGAGTCGACGACGATGAGCTCGTCCACCAGGGTGACCCGTTCCATCAGGTGTTCGCGGATGGTCGACACGATCGCGCCGACGGTGGCTTCCTCGTTGTGAGCCGGCAGCACCACGCTGACCCGGCTGTCTCCCTTGGCGCGCAGCAGCCGCCGGGCCGGCCAGTCCGCCGAGGACGTGGTCCGGTAGGTGGCCCACGCCT
Organism: Micromonospora sp. GCM10011542; assembly: GCF_042650685.1. Lineage (NCBI taxonomy): Bacteria > Bacillati > Actinomycetota > Actinomycetes > Micromonosporales > Micromonosporaceae > Micromonospora > Micromonospora sp. GCM10011542. Next base: position 51,398 of record NZ_JBHSBO010000033.1, on the reverse strand, counting down.
CCACCACCGGTGACACGGTCGTTGTCGAATCCCGCACGGGCACCCCTCCGCTTCCATGGTGGAAAAACCGGAGAGAGTAGTTCCCACTCCCCGCCACCCGCTAACCGTTCCCAGGGCAACAGCTTGATCACAAGGGTGACGCCCCCCGGTTCCCGGGGGATGAACGTTTGATTGCGCACACCCTGGGGGACAGCTTCCGTCACAGTCGAAACGTTCTCAGAGGGGTTGTTGCATGCGCAGGTGCCGGGTGGGACTGGTGGGAGCCGGCGGGGTGGCACAGCGGCACGCCCGCGTGCTGACCGGGTTCGACGACGTGGAGCTGCTCGGGGTCACCGACGTGGCACCCGAGGCGGCGGCCGCGCTGACCACGTCGTCCGGTGGGCGGGTCTTCGCCGACGTCGCCGAGCTGCTGGAGGCCGGACCGGACGCGGTGTACGTCTGCGTGCCGCCGTTCGCTCACGGCCCGGCCGAGGAGGCGGTGATCGCCGCCGGCGTGCCGATGTTCGTGGAGAAGCCGGTCGCCGTCGACCTGGCCACCGCCGAGCGGATCGCCGACCTGGTCGCCCGGCGCGGGCTGCTCACCGCGGTGGGGCACCACTGGCGCTACCTGAGCGTGATCGAGCCGGTCCGCGAGCTGCTGGCCGGCCGGCCGATCCGGATGGTCGGCGGCGCCTGGCTGGACAAGGTGCCCCCGGTGGCCTGGTGGGCCCGGCGGGAGCACTCCGGCGGACCGGTGGTCGAGCAGGCCGCCCACGTGCTGGACCTGATCCGGGCGCTGGTCGGCGAGGCCACCGAGGTGACCGCGTACGGCAACGGCACGCCACCGGCGGTGGACGGCGCCGACATCGACTCGGTGACCACCGCCACGCTGCGCTTCGCCGGCGGCGCGGTGGGCACGCTCAGCGCCGCCTGCGTGCTGGGCTGGAAGCACCGCGCCGGGCTGGAGATCCTCGCCGACGGCCTGGCCCTGTCGCTGACCGAGGACGGCGTGGTGATCTGTGACGCCGATGGTGAGCGGCGGATCGCCGCCGACCCGGAGGCGGCCCGGGTGGCCGTGGACCGGGCCTTCATCGACGCGGTACGCGGTATCGGCGACGACGTGCGCGTCCCGTACGCCGAGGCGCTGGGCACCCAGCGGCTGGCCCTCGCGGTCGCCGACTCGGCCCGCACCGGACGTACCGTGCGGCTTACCGCGCCGGCCGCGGCGCCGCTGCTCAGCAGCGGGGTGACCGTCGATGCGTGACCGGGTGGTGGTGGTCTCCGGCCCGGGCCGGGTGGAGCTGACCGAGCAGGACGCGGCGCCGCTGCGGCCCGGCGCCTTCCGGGTCCAGACGCTGTTCAGCGGCGTCTCCGCCGGCACCGAGCTGAGCTTCGTCAAGGGCACCAACCCCTACCTCAACGTCACCTGGAACGCCGACCTTGGGCTCTTCCAGCCGGGCGCGGCGAGCACCCCGTACCCGGTGACCCGGCTGGGCTACATGCAGGTCGGCCGGGTGGTGGAGAGCGACACCCCGGCGGTGCCGGTCGGCGCGGTCGGTGCGATGACCTACGGGCACCGCACCGGCTGGGTGGCCGACCCGGTGGCGGAGCGGTTCGTCCCGCTGCCCGACGACCTCGACCCGCTGCTCGGCGTGTACGTCGCCCACATGGGCCCGATCTGCGCCAACGGGCTGCTGCACGCCGCTGCCGACCTGCACGGCCCGGACGTCCGCGCCCTGGGCGACGGGGTACGCGGACGCCGGGTCGCGGTGGTCGGCAGCGGGGTGGTGGCCCTGCTCACCGCGCTGCTCGCCCGGCGACACGGCGCCGCCTCGGTGGTCGTGCTCGACCCCACCCCCCAGCGCCGCGAGGTTGCCGAGGCGCTCGGCCTGGAGACCCTCGACCCGGACGCCGACGACCCGGCGGTGGTGCTCAAGACCCGCTGGGCGCACAGCGCCGGCGACCGGGGGGCCGACGTGGTGTTCCAGTGCCGCGGCCAGGCGTGGGCCCTGCACCTCGCGCTGCGGCTGCTGCGCCCCCAGGGCACCGTGATCGACCTGGCCTTCTACCAGGACGGAGCGGATGCGGTGCGGCTCGGCGAGGAGTTCCACCACAACGGCCTGTCGCTGCGCTGCGCGCAGATCGGCCGGGTGCCCCGCGGGCTCGCCCCGACCTGGGACCGGGAGCGACTCTCCGCCGAGACCATCGACCTGCTGCGGGCGTACGGCGACGTGATCCGCAAGCACCTGGTGTCGGCGGTGGTGCCGTTCGACGAGGCGCCCGCCCTCCTCACCGACCTGGCCGAACGCCGCCGCCAGGAACTCCAGGTGGTGCTGGCCTGCTGAGCACGCCACCGGACGGGTGACCGGGCCGACTACCGTTCCCCGCATGAGCACCCGTGAGGACCGGCCGGTCGGCCTGGCCGCCCTGCTGCCGTACCTGCGCGCCCACCGCGGCACCCTCGCCGTGGTGGGCGCGCTCTCGCTGGCCGGGGCGGCGGCGTCGCTGGCGCAGCCGCTGCTCACCCGCGCGGTGCTCGACCGGGTGAGCACAGCCCAGGGGGTGTCGAGGCTGGTGGCGGTGCTGGTCGCCCTGGTGGTGGTCAGCGCGGCGATCGGTGGGTTGCGCGACTACCTGCTGCAACGCACCGCCGAGGGCCTGGTGCTGGGCACCCGGCGCCGGCTGGCCGGGCACCTGCTGCGGCTGCCGATCGCCGAGTACGACCGCCGGCGCACCGGCGACCTGCTCTCCCGGGTGGGCTCGGACACCACCCTGCTGCGCGCGGTGGTCACCTCCGGGCTCTTCGAGACCGTCACCGGGGCGGTCATGGTGCTCGGCGCCGGCACCGCGATGGTGCTGCTCGACCCGCTGCTGTTCGGCGTCACCCTGCTCGGGGTGGCCCTCGGGCTGGGCTTCGCGGCGACCTTCGCCCGGCGGGTCCGGGCCCTCGCCCGGGCCGCGCAGGAGCGGATCGGCGAGATGACCTCCGCGGTCGAGCGGGCCATCTCGTCGGCCCGGACCATCCGGGCCAGCCGGGCCGAGACCCGCGAGGCGGAGACGGTCACCGGCAGCGCCCGGGCGGCGTACGACGCGGGGCTGCGGGTGGCCCGGGTGCAGGCGGTGGTCGGACCGACCGGCACGGTCACCGTGCAGGGTGCGTTCCTGCTGGTACTGGGCATCGGCGGGGCCCGGGTGGCCGCCGGGGCGATCACCGTCGGCGACCTGGTGGCCTTCGTCATGTACCTGTTCTTCCTGGCCCTGCCGCTCGGGCAGGCGCTGCACGCGTACGCCCAGTTGCAGACCGGCCTGGGCGCGCTGCAACGGATCGAGGAGATCCTCGGCGTACCGGCGGAGGGCGTGGACGACCGGTCGGCGCCGGCCGCCGCCACGGCCACCCCGCGCCATCCCACCCCGATGATCGAATTCGACCGGGTGGCGTTCGGCTACCCGGGCGGCCGGCCGGTGCTGCACGAGGTCAGCTTCGCGGTGCCGGAAGGCACCCGTACCGCCCTGGTCGGCCCCTCCGGCGCCGGCAAGTCGACGCTGCTGGCCCTGGTCGAGCGCTTCTACGAGGTCACCGCCGGAGCGGTGCGGGTGGCCGGGACCGACGTGCGAGACCTGCCCCGCGACGCGCTGCGCGCCCGGCTCGGCTACGTCGAGCAGGAGGCGCCGGTGCTGGCCGGCACCCTGCGGGAGAACCTGCTGATCACCGCACCGGCCGCCACCGACGACCAGTTGCGCACCGTGCTGGACGAGGTCAACCTCGCCCACCTGGCCGAGCGCGCCCCCGAGGGCCTGGACGTGCAGGTGGGGGAGGGCGGGGTGCTGCTCTCCGGCGGCGAACGGCAGCGGCTGGCGATCGCCCGGGCGCTGCTGGCCGGTCCTCCGGTGCTGCTGCTCGACGAGCCGACCAGCAACCTCGACGCGCGCAACGAGGCCGCGCTGCGCCGAGCCATCGACGCGGTGGCCGTCCGCCGGACCCTGTTGATCGTGGCGCACCGGCTCGCCACCGTGGTCGACGCCGACCAGATCGTGGTCCTCGACGGCGGCCGGGTGGTCGCCGTCGGCACCCACGACGAGCTGACCGCCAGCGACCCGCTCTACCGCGAGCTGGCCACCCACCAGCTGCTGGTCGGCTGACCCTCCGATATTCCCGGTCGACATGCCGGCGCCTGGCCGGCGGCCGGGCCGCGCAAGCCGGCTCGAATCGCGTACCGTTGCCGCTCATGGGTGTGTCGCAACGGTTCAAGAGCAGGTTCCGGCGTTTCCTCGAGCGCCCGGGCACGACCGTGGAACTGGCTCCGCTGGAGAAGCTGCTGCCGGCGATCGAGGCGCGCGGGGACGACCTCGCCGCGCTCGACGACGCCGAGCTGACCGAGGCCGCCGGCACCGCCACCGGCTACGAGGAGATCTGCGCGATCGGCCGCGAGGCCGCCCGCCGCGGTCTCGACCAGCGGCCGTACGACGTGCAGCTGCTCGGCGCGATGGCGCTGCTTTCCGGCAAGGTCGCCGAGATGGCCACCGGTGAGGGCAAGACCCTGACCGCGACGATCGCCGCGTACGGGCACGTCCGGCTCGGAAACGGCCCGGTGCACGTGCTCACCGTCAACGACTACCTGGCCCGCCGTGACGCCCAGTGGATGGAGCCGGTCTACACCCTGCTCGGGCTGACCGTGGGCTGGGTCAACGAGGCCTCCACGCCCCAGGAGCGGCGCGACGCGTACGGCTGCGACGTCACCTACGTCTCGGTCAGCGAGGCGGGCTTCGACTACCTGCGCGACCAGTTGGTCACCGACGTGGAGGACCGCGTCCAGCCGCCGCTGGCCACCGCGATCGTGGACGAGGCCGACTCCATCATGATCGACGAGGCCCGGGTGCCGATGGTGCTCGCCGGCGCCGTCGCGGGCGAGCAGGACCCGGTGCACGCCGCCGCCGCGCTGGTGCGCGGGCTGCGCAGCGGCCGGCACTACACCGTCGCCGAGGACGGGCGCAACGTGGCGTTCACCGCCGCCGGCCTGGCCGCCGTCGAGGCCAAGCTCGGCATCGACCTGTACGACGAGGAGCACGTCGCGCAGCTCTCCGCGGTCAACGTGGCGCTGCACGCCCACGCCCTGCTGCACCGCGACGTGGACTACATCGTCCGCGACGGCTCGGTCGAGCTGATCGACGAGATGCGCGGCCGGGTGGCCCAGCGCCGTCGCTGGCCGGACGGGCTCCAGGCGGCGGTGGAGGCCAAGGAGGGCCTGGACGCCACCGCCGAGGGTGAGGTGCTGGGCACCATCGCCATGCAGGCGTACATCGCGCTCTACCCGAAGGTCTGCGGGATGACCGCGACCGCAGTGCTGGTCGGCGACCAGCTGCGCGAGTTCTTCGGCCTCGAGGTGGCGGTGATCCCACCGAACACCCCCTGCGTGCGCGAGGACGAGCCGGACCGCATCTACGCCACCCGGGCCGAGAAGGAGGAGGCGCTGATCGACGAGATCAAGCGCAACCACGAGCGCGGGCGCCCGGTGCTGGTCGGCACGCTGGACGTCAAGGAGTCCGAGGGGCTGGCCGCCGGCCTGAACGCGGCCGGGGTGCCCTGCGTGGTGCTCAACGCCAAGAACGACGACGAGGAAGCGTCGATCATCGCCGAGGCCGGCGCGTACGGCGCGGTGACCGTCTCCACCCAGATGGCCGGTCGGGGCGTGGACATCCGCCTCGGCGGCAGCGACCAGACCGACCGGGACCGGGTGGCCGAGCTGGGCGGCCTCTACGTGATCGGCAGCGGCCGGCACGACAGCCGCCGGGTCGACGACCAGCTGCGCGGTCGCGCCGGCCGGCAGGGCGACCCCGGTGGCTCGGTCTTCTTCGTCAGCCTGGAGGACGACCTGGTGGTGCTGCACGCCGCCGACGCGGTGCCGCCGTCGCCGCGGATGAACGCCGACGGCCTGGTCACCGACGACGAGGTCGTCTACGCCGTGGAGCACGCACAGCGGGTGGCCGAGGGCGTCAACCACGAGATCCACCGCAACACCTGGCGCTACAGCGTGGTGATCGAGCAGCAGCGCAAGGCCCTCGCCGAGCGGCGGGAGCGGCTGCTGACCAGCGACGTGGCGGCGCTGATGCTGCTGGACCGGGTGCCGGAGAAGGCCGGGGAGATGGACGAGGACCTGCTCGCCCGGGTGGCCCGGTCGATCGCGCTCTACCACCTCGACCGGCTGTGGGCGGAGCACCTCGCCGAGCTGTCCGAGGTCCGCGAGGGCGTGCACCTGCGCGCGCTGGGCCGGCTCGACCCGCTCGACGAGTTCCACCGGGCCGCCGTGCCGGCGTTCAACAACCTGGTCCCGGAGATCGAGGCGCGCACCATCGCCACCTTCACCGAGACCGAATTTGACGAGGACTGGCAGTCGGACGACGGCGCCCTGGTCCGGCCCACCGCCACCTGGACGTACCTGGTGCACGACAACCCGTTCGGCTCCGAGCTGGACCGGTTGATCGCCTCGGTCGGACGGCGGCTCAGCGGCGCCTCCCGCTGACCCGTCCGGGCCGACGCCTTCGGGGTCCGTGCCACGCGCCCACGCGCTGCACGGAACCCGATTTACCCCGTTTCGACCCGGGTTCGTGGGGGTAGTAGGCCGGGTCCGGGGAAGCGGGAGAGAGCAGACGATGACACAGGTGACGGCACCGGCCGAGCGCGCGCCGGGGCGTACGGGGGCTGCGGACCGGTGAATCTGGACATGCGGGAGCCGATGGTGGAAAGCGTCGGCGTCCTGGAGACGGCCGCGCTGTTGCGGGAGTTGACCGCCGGCCTCATCGCAGTGACCGACTTCGATCACGGCCTGCAGGCGCTGGTCCGGATCACCCGGGACGCGGTGGCCGGGGTGCACGGTTGCGGCTTCACCGCCCTGCGCGCCGGCGAACCGGCCAGCGTGGCCGCCTCCGACCCGCGGCTGGCCGGCCTCGACGATCTGCGGCACGGGCCGGACTCTCCGGCGATGAGCGCGATCCGGCGGCGGGAGATGATCCTCTCCGCCGACCTGGCCGGCGAGGTGCGCTGGCCGGCGTGGACGGCGCGGGCCCGCGACCTCGGCGTGCACGGGGTGATCTCCGCGCCGGTGGACATCGACGACCAGGTGATCGGCGCGATCAACCTGTACGCCGGTGCGTCGGACCTGCTCACCCCCCGGCACCAGCTCACCGCGATGCTGCTGGCCGAACACGCCGGTCTGCTGCTCGCCGCCGTCCGCGACCGGGCCCGGCAGGCCACCCAGGCCGGCGAGCGGGACGCCGCCCTGCTGCACGACGGAGTGGTGGGGCAGGCCGTCGGCGTGATCATGACGCAGCGCGGGTGCCCGCCGGCGGAGGCCCTGGAGGTGCTGCGCAGCGCCGCGTCGTCGCTGGACATCCCGCTGCGCGAGGTGGCCGAGCGGCTGGTGCGCACGGTCTCCCGCCAACGCGACTCCTGACGCCGGCCGCTATCCGCTGGCCGGGTCATGATCGCCGCCGTGTCGAGGCATAGGGATGCCGACACGCCCGAGTCCAACCCCTCTGACCTGGATGCCGTCGCCGGCCGCCCGTTCTCGCGGCGGTCGGCGACTCGGGCGGTGTCGTTTCGCCCCGCCGCCGCCCGGGTAGCACCCTGAGCTCGTGAGCTGCGCCGACCCGAGGGAGGACCGATGCAGAGCCGACTGCGGGTGCAGGGGCAACCGATCCAACCGATGCTGGTGACCTTCCCGTACGGACTCTTCGTCAGCGCCACCGTCTTCGACCTGGCCGACGTCGCCGGCGGGCCGGCCTTCCTCGGCGAGGTGGGCTACTGGACGGCGGTGGCCGCCCTGGTCGCCGCCGCGCTGACCGTCGTGGCCGGGATGGTGGACCTGTGGGACGTACCCGGCGACCGGACCCGGCGCACCGCGGTCGCCTTCAATCTGGTGAACACGCTGATGGCCGGCATGTTCCTGCTCGCCTGCCTGATCCGGGCGGACTCCCCGCAACGCGGCGCCTCGGCCGCCATGCTGATCACCGAACTGGTCGCGCTCGCGGTGGGCGGGCTCGGCGTGCGACTGGGTGCCCGCCTGATGCGCCAGTTCGACAAGGGACGGGCCGAGGCGGGCAGCTTCGACGCCCTCGGCGGCGTCGCCACCTCCACCGCCGAGGTCGTCCGCCCCGGCCCCTGAGCCGTCCGGCCACCCACCGCAAATGCTTTGCCGTCCGGCGGGTGGCCGGACAGGCTGGCCGTCGTGGACAGTGAGCGTGACGCCGAGGACCTGATCGCCGAGGGCGCCGCGGCGTCGGTCGACGGCTGGGGTTTCGACTGGCTGGCCGGGCGGGCCACCGAGGAGCGCCCACCCTGGGGGTACGCGCGCCTGCTCGCCGCGCGGATGGCCGACGCCGACGCGGCGCTGGACGTGGACACCGGCGGCGGTGAGGTGCTCGCCGAGGTGCCCAGGCCGCCCCGGCTGCTGGTGGCCACCGAGGGCTGGCCGCCCAACGTGCTCGTCGCCCGGCGCACCCTGGGCCGCCTCGGCGCGACCGTGGTCGCGGTCACGCCGGACGCGCCACTGCCCTTCCGCGACGCTTCCTTCGACCTGGTGGTCAGCCGGCATCCGGTCCGCACCGACTGGGCGGAGACCGCCCGGGTGCTGCGCCCTGGCGGGACGTACCTGTCCCAGCAGATCGGGCCGGGCACCATGCGGGAGCTGAGCGAGGCGATCCTCGGCCCGCTGCCCGCGCCGGCCGAGCGGCACCCGGAGCAGGCGGTGGCCGCCGCGCGGGCCGCCGGGCTGCGGGTGGTCGACCTGCGCCCGGCCACCCTGCGGGCGGTCTTCCACGATGTCGGGGCGGTGGTCTGGTTCCTGCGCAAGGTGGTCTGGACGGTGCCCGGCTTCACCGTGCGGCGCTACCGCCCGCAACTGCTCGCCCTGCATCACCGCATCCGCGCCGAGGGCCCCTTCGTGGCGTACGCCCGACGCTTCCTGATCGAGGCCCACCGCCCCTGACCGTCGCCGACGTCAGTGGGGGTGGGACCGGTGGTGGGTGGCCAGGACGTCGGCGCCGAAGTCGCTGGCGGGGCGGCGCAGCACGGTGTGGGCGTGGTTGCCGTCGTCGGTGGTGTTGTCGTACTCGATCAGCAGGTCGTCGCCCTGCACCCGGTAGTAGTGCCGCTGCCCCGCCCGGGTGGGGCCAGCCCAGGCGAAGTGCAGCTGGCCGCCGTCGAGCCGGCGTGCCTCCCGGATCGCCAGCTCCGGGGGCAGCCGGTCCAGGTAGAGCGCGACGAGGTGGTCGAGCAGCGCCCGGCCGGTGGGTCCGAGCCGGTCCGCGGGTACGCCGAGCGGCTCCAGCGGCGCGTCCACCCGGGCCCGGGTGGCGCTGATGATGTCCCCGGGCGCCTCGTCGGCGATGATCGCCGCGGCCCGCCCGGCCGGGTCCATCGCGTCGAGCAGGGCCCGGGCCAGGTCCTCCTCCACGCCGAGTGGCCGGGAGACGGGACGGCCGGCGTACCGGACCGCGGCCGGGTTGGCGCCGAAGAAGATCGGGGCGGGGGAGACCTGGTCGTCCACCACGGTCATGCTGACCGACAAGTGGTGTCCCTCCAGGCGCCACGCCCACCGGTCGTCGCGCCCCGGGTCGCCGAAGACGCTGACCCAGTAGTCGCCGCTGTGCCGGCCGCGCCGCCACCCCTCGGCCCGGTCGAGCACCTCCTCGAGCGCGACGATCGCCATCGCCTGTGCGTACGCCGGCGGGCTGAGCGCGGTGGCCAGCAGCCGGTGCGCGGCCTTGCGCCCGGCGACGTCCAGCTCGGCCAGGCAGGCGCCGGGCCGGGGGCGGGGCCGGTACTCCAGCCAGCGCCGGGCCGCCTCGTCGTCGAATTCGTGGGTCGCGCGGTCGCGCGCCGCCGGGTCCAGCGCGGCCAGCAGCGCGGTGCCGGCGGCGCGCATCTGCTCGGGCAGGGGATCTTCCACCGACCCTGTATACCGGCCCGGCGGTGCCCGCGTCAGTCGGTGCGCGGCAGTGCGGTCCTCTCGGGCACGCCCGTCCGCGTCCTGATAGGTTGCTCGGCCGGCGCGAGGGGAGGTCCGATGGACGAGACGGTGTACGTGGGCAACGCCGGCGTCGACGGGGCCACCAACGCGGGGTGGCTGCTGGGGCACTTCGCGCCGCCGGGGGAGATCCGGCACAGCACCGACGTCGAGGTGAAGTGGGGCGTGCACCGGCCCGGCGAGGCTCGTTCGCGGTGGGCGACGGGGGAGCGCCGCACCACGCTGCTCGTGCTGGTGCACGGTCTCTTCCGCGTCGAGCTGCCGGACCGGACGGTACGGCTGGCCGCGCCGGGCGACTACGTGGTGTGGGCCCGCGGTGTGGACCACTCGTGGTACGCCGAGCACGAGTCGGTGGTGCTGACCGTGCGCTGGCCGTCGGTGCCCGGCTACCGGGTCGACCCTCCGGTGCTGCGCTGAGCCACCCGTCCGGCCGCGCCTGGCGTCCCGAGGCGTGGAATTACCTACTAAACCCATAGGCTTTACCGGCTAGAGTGGGGCATCCGCCGAACGACCCGCTACGGACTCGTCGACGGGCGGCTGCGCATCGCCGAGGTCGCCGAGGCGTGGACCGTACCCGCTGACGGCGGTGTGCTCGGCGCGGCGGACCCGGCTGCGGGGGCGCCGCGCCGACGCCTTCCGGACCGGGGCCCGGTGCCGGGACACGTACGTTCCAGTTGGGAGCGTGCCCGCACCGCCACCCGGTCGCGTGAATCGGGCTCATTCCGCTCATCGATTCCGCCGCGGCGGTCAAGGTGAACCGGGCGGGCACCCCCCGTATCGGGTCATCTTCACGGCTCTGCTGTAATCATCAGGCTTCGTACGCAGAGCGAGCACTTGGCTCCGATGTGTTCGTCAATTGTCACATTCATGCAACGCAGCCGCCCCTTGACCCTCGCACACGTGCCGGGAAGCATCGATGAAGCGGCGTCCCGGGCCGTGGGGAGTCACCCGGACCAGCCAAGGAGGACCATGTCGGTCAGCCCCGCCTCGTCGCGCGCCGGATGGCATACGTCCCAACCCGCGGTCCCCGGTCGACCCCCAGGCGGCCAGCGCCGCCCGGCGAACACCGCCACCGCCGTGTTCACCGTGACGCTCTCCATCCCGTTGGCGTGTGAGGAGTCGCTGACCCCGCCGGCCCGCCGCCTCCTCGAGGCCGCCCGCGAGATGCTGGAGCGCGGCGAGGCGGTCGTCGCCACCACCGTCCCCGCCGAACGCCGCCCCGACCCGGTGCCGGCCGGCCGTACGCCGGCACGGGCGCTGAGCCCCACCATCCCCGCTCTGCACATCCTCGCGTCGTCCCGGTCGGTGCTGCGCGACGGCGAGCCGCTGCCGCTGACCCGACTGGAGTTCGACCTGCTGCTGCACCTGGTCGCCCACCCCCGGCGGGTGTTCACCCGGCTGCAACTGCTCAACGCCGTGTGGGGCTACGAGCACGCCGGCGTCCGCACCGTCGACGTGCACGTCCGCCGGCTGCGCGGCAAGGTCGGCGTGGACGTCCCACTCGTCACCACCGTCTACGGAGTGGGCTACCGCCTCGCCGACGACGCCCGCGTCACCATTGACCGCACCGGCTGACCCGCCGACGAGATCGCGGCGGGGCAGGATGGTCCGGTGCGGATCCGACCCATCACCCCCGAACTCCTCGTCACCGAACTGACCGGTCGGCTGGCCGACGGCGCCGCCCGGGCCGGCGCCGACGGCGGGCGGTTGCGGGTGGGGGTGGACGGCGCGCCCGCCGCCGGCCCGGACGAGCTGGCCGCCGCGCTCGTCGACCCGCTGCGCGCCGCGGGCCGTCCGGTGCTGCACGTACGCGCCGCCGACTTCCTGCGGCCCGCGTCGCTGCGCTTCGAGCACGGACGCACCAACCCCGACTCCTACTACGAGGGCTGGGTGGACGAGGCCGGGCTGCGCCGCGAGGTCCTCGACCCGGCCGGTCGCGGCGGCTCCGGGCTGCTGCTGCCCTCGCTGTGGGACGCCGCCGCCGACCGGGCCAGCCGGGCTCGTCACGTCGACCTGCCGACCGGTGGCGTGGTGCTGGTCAGCGGCGCGCTGCTGCTCGGCGGCGGGCTGCCCTTCGACGTCAGCGTCCACGTGGAGCTCTCCCCGGCGGCGTTGCGCCGGCGCACCGACCCGGGGCAAGAGTGGACCCTGCCGGCCTTCGACCGCTACGCCGAGGAGGTCGCGCCGGCCAGCTTCGCCGACGTGGTGGTGCGGGCCGACGACCGCCGCCGCCCCGCGCTCGTGGAGCCCGATCCGGCCGGCTGAGCGGGCACCGGAAAATTCCCCGGTTTGATCGACTCTCCCGGTGGGTACTCGCCCGGCTCACAGAGCGCGGGTGACCGCCCGCGCACCAGACGCGACCGTGACCGGGGCCGGTGCCACCGGCACCCCGGTTGACCTGAGGCCCAGGAAAGGCAGGCAGCGATGCTCGTCCAAGACACGGTCGGCACGGGCCGTCCCCAGGCGGAGACCGACCAGATCCGGCTCTCCCTCCAGGCGCGCTACGACGAGCTGTCGGCGGAGTACGAGCAGGCCGTGCTGCAAAGCCAGGTGCTGCGGCTCGTCGAGGTGGGCGACACCGCCGGTGACGACCAGGCCGACAGCGGCACCAAGACGGCGGAACGGGACACCGCGCAGTCGCTGCTGCGGACGATCCTCGACCGCCGCGCCCAGTACGAGCACGCCCTGAGCCGGCTGGACGAGGGCACCTACGGCTGGTGCGAGGGCTGCTCGGCGGCCATCCCGGTGGAGCGGCTGGAGATCTTCCCCTCCGCCACGACCTGCGTGACGTGCAAGCAGACCCGGGAGCGTCGGGCCGCCTGACCGACGCCAGCGGTTGCCGGTCGGTCCGCGACGCGATGGACTCCACCCATGGGTGACATCCTGGTGGGGACCGCGTCCTGGACCGACCGCACACTGCTCGACTCGGGCTGGTACCCGCAGACCGCCGACAACCCGGAGAAGCGGCTGGCGTACTACGCCAGGAAGTTCCCGCTGGTCGAGGTGGACGCCACCTACTACGCGCCGCCGGCCGAGGCGACCGCGCGGCTCTGGGCCGAGCGCACCCCGGCCGGGTTCACCTTCAACGTCAAGGCGTTCAGCCTGCTCACCGGCCACCCCACCCGGGTCGGTGCCCTCTACAAGGACCTGCGGCCGGACACCGAGAAGAAGAACATCTACCCCGACGACCTGCCCGCGCAGGCGTACGAGGAGGTGTGGACGCGCTTCCTGTCCGCCCTGGACCCGCTGGTCGAGGCGGGCAAGTTGGGTGCGCTGCTGTTCCAGTTCCCGCCCTGGTTCACCATCAAGCGGGACAACAAGCAGTACCTGCTGGAGGTGGCGAAGCGCTGCGCGCCGCTGCGGCCGGTGTACGAGTTCCGGCACGCCTCCTGGTTCGACGGCGCCAACGCCGACGAGACGCTGGCCTTCCTACGCCAGCACCGGCTGCCGTACGTGGGCGTGGACATGCCGCAGGGGCACCGATCGTCGCTGCCGCCGATCCTGGCCGCCACCGCGGACCTCGCGGTGGTGCGCTTCCACGGGCACAGCGACAAGTGGACCAGCAAGGACATCCACGAGAAGTTCGGCTACCGCTACTCGGAGAAGGAACTGGCCGACTGGGCGCCGAAGCTGCGCGAACTGGCCGACTCCGCCGAGCGGACGCACGTCCTCATGAACAACTGCTACCGCGACTACGCGCAGCGCAACGGGCAGCAGTTGCAGGCGCTCCTGGAGGGGTGAACGGGCCTACTGCGCGTCGCGTCGGGTGACGAGAGCGGCCAGGCTGTGGGCGCCGACAGTTCACCCGGTTCGGGTGGGGCCACGTCACCCATCTGCCCGGCAGGGTGGCAGGAGCGTGCGGCCGCGGACGCGGTCGTCGCCGGTGACGACACGGAGGTGACACCAATGGCGGTTCGGTTGGTGGCGGATCGACGGCGTGGCGCCGTCCTGCACGTGGTCGGCACGGCCGACGGTGGGCGACGAACACCGCAGGGCACTCCGGTACGGGCCCGACGCGGCCCGGTGGGCCCGCCGCGGCGCGACGACGAGCGACGGTGGGAATTTCAGGAGGGAGGGTCGACCGATGGCTGACACCTTGATTTCGGCGTTCGAGTCCTCGTTGGACAAGACCAACCTCATCCTCAAGGACATCGAGAACGCCTACGGGTGGCCGAAGGACCAGCGCAACCAGTCGTACGCGGCGTTGCGTACGGTGCTGCACCTGCTGCGCGACCGGATGCCGGTGCAGGAGAGCGTGGAGTTCGCGCAGCAGTTGCCGGTGCTGGTCCGAGGGATCTACTTCGACGGCTGGAACCCCTCGAACGTGCCGATCAAGCTCAACCGCGACGACTTCCTGTACGAGGTCCGCCAGGGCTTCCCGTACGACGTGGAGGGCGGTCCGGAGAAGGTGGCGCAGGTGGTGCTCGACACCCTGCGTCGGCACGTGACCCAGGGCGAGTGGCAGGACGTCAAGGAGACCATGCCCAGCGACCTGGCGAAGATGCTGCCCTGACGTCCGAGCCCGGTGGCTGGCGGCACGTCCCGCGTCAGCCGCCGGGCGCGTCCGCGCCGACCGGCCCGGCACCGGAGGTGTCCCCACCGGTCGGCACCCGGGACACCGGATGGCCGGCCCGGCGGGCCAGCCCGGCGAAGGTGATCGCGTCCACGATGGCGGCACCGCCCGGGTCGTTGTTGAAGTAGACGTACGCCGGCTCGTCCGGGCCGAAGGAGTCGGCCAGCCGGCGCACCCAGGAGCCCAGCGCGGTGCGGCCGTACCGCGGCCAGGGCCGCGCCCGCCCCTCGTGCAGCCGCAGGTAGCCGAAGTCGGTGGTACGCCACCGGGGCGCCACCGGCCGCCCCAGCCGGTCCGCCCAGACCAGCGCCGCCCGTCGGCGCTCCAGCACCGCCCGGGTGGCGTCGGTCCACCACGACGGGTGCCGCGGCTCGACCGCCACCCGCACGTCGGCCGGGAAGAGGCGCAGCGTCGCGTCCAGCGCGTCGACGTCGGCGCGCAGGTTGGGCGGCAGTTGCAGCAGCACCGGGCCGAGCCGGTCGCCGAGCGCGGTGGCCCGGCCGAGGAACCGCGCCACCGGCTCCGCCGGGTCACGCAGGCGCTTGATGTGGGTCAGGTAGCGGCTCATCTTCACCGCCACGCAGAAATCCCCGGGGGTACGCGCCCGCCAGGCGGCGAAGGTGTCCCGCTCCGGCAGCCGGTAGAAGGCGTTGTTGACCTCCACGGTCGCGAACCCCGCGGCGAAGTGCTCCAACCAGAGCCGCTGCGGCAGCCGCTCCGGATAGAACCGGCCCCGCCAGTCCCGGTACTGCCAGCCGGAGGTGCCCACCAGGATCACCGCGACCTCCCGTCGGGCCACCTCGTCACCGTCCGCGTCACCGCTCCATCCTGGCACCGGTGCCGCCGGCACGCTCAGCAGCGCGGGCCGCCGCCCAACGGCCCGACCGGGGTGCGTCCCCGCCCGCGCCGCCTCACCACCAGCCTTGGTCGAGCCCTCGCGAACCGCCCGTGCCGTCCCGATTCGGCGTCTACGGTGTGGGTTAGAGAAGATCGCGCGTGGGGTACCACCCGCTGCACGACGGACCCCGGCGTACGGCGGGGCGGCACACCCGAGGGAGTACCGATGGCACTCAACGACGACGACATGCAGACCACGGGCGGCGGCGGCCTGGAGGGCCCGGCCGACGGCGGTGCGACCCCGGGCCACCAGGACGGCGGCGCCGACGGTGGCGCCGACCGCGGTGCCGAGCGGGGCGCCGACCAGGGCGCCGACCGGGGCGCCGAGGGTCCGGCCGACGGTGGTGCGACGCCGGGCCAGCAGGACGGTGGCGCCGACGGTGGCGCGGAGGGCCCCGCCGACGGCGGTGCCACCCCGGGTCACCAGGACGGCGGCGCCGACGGCAGCGCCCGGTAGCGGCACCGTCGTGACGCACCTCGATCCGCCGGGCGGCCACGGCCGCCCGGCGGTTCCGTCCGCGACCGGCGCCGCGGCGCTGGCGCGCTGCGTCTCGGTCGAGCCGGCCAAGTTCGCCGCCGCGCACTGGGGGCACACCCCGCTGCTGTCGCGCGCCGCCGAACTGCCCGACCCGCCCGGCTTCACCGACCTGTTCAGCCCCGCCGACGCCGACGAGCTGCTCAGCCGGCGCGGCCTGCGTACCCCGTTCCTGCGCATCGCCAAGGACGGTCAGCTCGTGCCGGCGGCGCGCTGGACCGGCGGCGGCGGCGCCGGCGCCGAGATCGGTGACCAGGTGCTCGACGAACGGGTCCTGGAGCAGTACGCCGGCGGCGCCACCCTGGTGTTACAGGGTCTGCACCGGCTCTGGCCGCCACTTGTCGACTTCGCCCGCGACCTGGGTCTCGCGCTCGGCCAGCCGTTGCAGGTCAACGCCTACCTCACGCCGGCCGGCAACCAGGGCTTCGCCACCCACTACGACACCCACGACGTCTTCGTGCTCCAGGTGGACGGCCGCAAGCACTGGCGCATCCACCCGCCGCTGCTGCCCGACCCGCTGGAGAAGCAGACCTGGGGCGGACGCGCCGACGAGGTGTCCGCCACCGCCCAGGGCCCCGCCGCGCTGGACGTGGTGCTCGCCCCCGGCGACGCCCTCTACCTGCCCAGAGGCTGGCTGCACAGCGCGCAGGCGCAGGAGGCCAGCTCACTGCACCTGACCGTGGGCATCCGCGCGCTGACCCGCTACGCCCTGGTCGAGGAGCTGCTCGCGCTGGCCGCCGAGGACCGCCGGCTGCGCGCCAGCCTGCCCTTCGGCACCGACGTCGCCGACCCGGACGCCATCGAACCGGAACTGACCGAGACGGTCGAGGCGCTGCGGGACTGGCTGCTGCGCGCCGACCCGGCCGCCGTCGCGGCCCGGCTACGGCAACGGGCCTGGCCGGCCGCCCGCCCAGCGCCGATCCGTCCGCTGGCCCAGGCCAACGCACTGGCCACGCTGGACGCCGACACGCGGCTGGCCCTGCGCCCGGGCCTGCGCTGGCAGCTTGTCCCGCACGGGCCGGACACGGTGGCGCTGCGGCTGTTCGACCGCACCATCACCCTGCCGGCCGACTGCGGGCCGGCGGTCCGCGCGCTGCTCACCGGCGCGGTCACGCGGGTCGGGGACCTGCCCGGGCTGCCCGACGACGCCGACCGGATCACCCTGGCCCGTCGGCTGCTCCGCGAGGCGGTAGTTGTGCCGACCTGACTGGACCTACCGGAGCCCGCGCTCGCCGGGCGCCTCCGGCAACATCGTGCCTAACTGCTGATCAGCCACCGGGTCGTCGGAGAGATGTCGAACGTGGTGCGGGAGCCGGACACGATGCCACCGCGATTGATCTCCTCGTGGTTGGCGAAGTAGATGTCCGGATTCCCACCGGCTCTGACTGAATCACGCAACGCCTGAAGCGCGGTGACCTGGGCAGGTGTGGGGCGCAGTTCGTACACCTCGGCGACGATCAGCTGAGGACACTGCGAATACCTGTCGAACCTGAGCGGAAGATGGCGGACGCCCAGGAACGTGCAGTCGAAGTAGGGAAAGTCCGCAGGGTTGAGGATCTTCGTACCCACGAGTTCCTCGTAGAACTCCCGCCATGGGAACAACTCCCGGTCCTTCTTCGAGTCGAACCACCGCAGCAGCTCCGAAACATCCCTGCCGGGGAGCCGGAGTCGGAGATCCCCCGAACTCTTTTCATCGGGAGTGAAGCGCGAATCGGTCCTCGCGTTGAAGCGCCGGGACAGTTCGGCCTCGCTCAGGTGAACCTTGAACACCCCGCCGACCGGCTGGAACTGCGTCGTGATGCGGTGCCCGCGGATCAGGAGCTGCTCGCCACCCACGGAAATGCCGATCAAATACGCGATGGAGACGCGAACCTCCCGATAACGGTAGAGGGTGCGGGCGAGGAATGCGGGCCAGAAGAGCCCGTTCCGCACGCCGGCGAGCCGGGTGACCACGACGGTGATGGCATATCCGGCGAAGGCCATCGCCACCCCGAGAACGTACTCGTCCTCCCTCTTCAAGTAGCCCAGAACGAGGCTGGCGACCAGTATCACCACAGCCAAGGTGCCCACCGAAGTCCTACTTTCTCAGGCCACGTCCTGGCTGCTCAGGGGCGCTTCGAGCCGGAGGAGCGGCCACGTGGACAGCCACCCCTTCTCCTCAACCCGGCGCGCGACGAGTTTGACCATGTCGGCGTCCGCGGACGTGGGGCGGACAATGAGCGCGAAGAGATCGTCGAGTCCGTGGGGAGCAAGGACGTCGAAGGACGAGCCCGTCCAGGCGACGGCCACGGTCGTGCAGGTTTCAGTCCACCGGGAGATGGCGTCAGCCGATGAGAGGTACGGCTCGTGCCCGTTCCGTCGGTGCATCCGGGCCTGGTTGCGGAACGAGAACCGCTCGTGTGGAAAATCGCGTTGGACGAGTGCGGCATGCGCGGCCTCACTCGCGTAGCTCGTGTCCGCCCGGTCGTAGTAGACGACGTCCACGTCATTGAGCGGTGTGGGGCGGGGGTGGTGATGGAGGGCGTCCCATACCGCGTTGCGGACGAAGCCGGCTCCGATCCAGCAGTCCGGGAGGCCGAGTCGTGCCACCCGTGCCGCGATCTCGACTCGGCGGTGCAGAGAGCTCATTATCTGTCGTACCGCGCTTTCCATCACCGGCTCCCCAGGGTCAGACGTACACCGCTTCACGCGGCAAGGATCCGGCTGCTGTGAACTTGCAGAACGTGCGCCGAAAGCTCAGCGGCCGTGTCGAGGGTCTGCTGTGGTGGGTCGCCACGAAGCACGCCGGAACAGAACACACCGGCCGCGGTGTCGCCGGCGCCCGAGGTGTTCACGATCTGCGAGGGGGCGATCGGGACCGCGTCGGCAAAAACGTAGTGCCCATCCCAGTGACACGCCAGGCCCTGGGTGCCGAAGGTCATCAAGGCGAACGGCACCACTTGCCGGATCGGGTGGTGGCGAAATCCGGAGGGCCTGCACAACGCCGGGTCGACTTCGGGGAAGAGTGCCTCGTACTCCTCCGCGTTTCCGCACAGGATCGTCAGCCGCCGCGCCGAGACGTAGCGCCGCAGTTGCCGCCGGAGGTGGCCGTGCAGGAGGTGGCGGTTACCCAGGGATAGAGCGATGGGAGTGACCGTCCGGGAGATGCACTGGTGCAGGAACTGGCTGAGCTCCCCACCGAGCAGTTCGTAGGTGTCCAACAGGATGAGCTGCGGCGAGAGGCCGGTCAGGTCGAAGCCGTCGAACCTCTCGGCCACCCCCGGATACATCGCCAGCATCTTCTCGGGGTTGGTGCTGCTGCTGAGGACGAATCCGATCGGATTGCGTCCCTCCGCCAGGAAATAGCGATGCTGGACCTGCGCTGCCTCCAACGACGATATGAAGAACCGGGAGAAGGAATCCAGCACGCCCTCGGTGCACCCGACCGAGGAGACGTACGTGGACGAGCGGCGCACCTCGGCTGGCATGGCGCTCAGCATGCCGAGGGTGGAAGACCCGGCTGTCACGGCAAGCCCCAGGCGTGCGAGCAGCGTCGGCAGCTCTGCTCCAAGGGGGATGTCTCGTCCGGTCAGCTCCCTGATGAGCAGCCGGACCGTCCCGTAGTCGTGGATCCGACGCCACTCTCCCGCCGTCGCCCCCAGCAGCAGCCCGCAGGAGTCGAACCGGTCCTGCGGCAACCTGGCGGCGATGTCGACGAGGCTCGGCCCGAAGGCGACCAAGTCAGCCATGTGAGGGCCGAGACGTCAGGCAGTTGTCGCGGAAGACGGCCAGTCCCTTGAGCTCTGCCTCGTAGGACATCCACAGCAGGTCGCGGACGTCGGCCACCGTGGCGCTCTGCGGCAGATTCACCGTCTTGGACAGCGACTCGTCGAGAAAGGACTGGAACCCGCCCTGAACCGCGAGGTGGGCCCGGGGAGAGATGTGACCCGCGCTGCGCAGGTAGGGCGGAAGGCCTGCGACGCCGGCCACGGCCTGGTCCGCACCGCCCAGGTCACTTTCAAACCGCAGGACCGTCGCGAGGCCGAACTGCCGGACGAGTTCGGCCCGGGCTGCCGGCGGAAAGTGCCCGGTGGGGTCGAGCAGGGACAGATGCGGTTCGAGGCTGGTCGACGAACCGACGATGGCGCTGGGCGTCTCCGCCGGAGGCATGGCGGTCGTCGTCGCATGGCGTAGGCCGTGTTGGCCCGCCGCCTCGAACAGCGCCTCCCACTCCTCCGCCGGGACGGCTCCGGAGGAACGCTTCACCTTGCGGCGCAACCATGCGGGATCCTGATAGCGGCTCTCCCTGAAGGCGGGAAACGGCCCGCGCTGCTGGGCCAGGAGGACCGACTCGGCTTTCGACGCGAAGTCGGCCATCTCGGCGAGGGCGCGAGCGAGTGCTACCGCCTCGGGGCTGTCGTAGCTGATCCGCAAGCTGATCAACAGGTCCGCGAAGCCGGTGAGGCCGACCCCGATACGACGCTTCGTGCCGACAAGGGCGAAGAGGCCGTCGTCCGCATGCTGGACGGTCATCTCGACCGCCGCGTCGAGGATCCTGGTGACCACCCGGACGGCGGTCATGAAGAGCGCGGTGTCCAGCCGCCCCTCGCGCGCCATCGCGGCGACGTTGACGTAGCCGAAGTGACAGGCTTCTCCCTCGGCCATAGCCACCTCCGCACACGGGGCGGTGCTGAGGTACGGCCATTGCGGAGTCGGATTGTCGGTGTCGATCCGGTCCTTGAACAGGATGCCCGGCTCACCGCAGTGATGGGCATTCTCCGCGATCTCGTCGATCAGTTGGGCGGCATCCACCGATGCGACGCGGCGGTCGTGCTGGTCGACGAGGGGAAAGGATCTGCCCTGCGCGGCAGCGACGAAGAGTGCTTCCGTGACGAACACAGACAGGTTGAGCCGCCACCCGGCGAAATCCACGTCCCGTTTGGCGCGGATGAAATCCCGTATCCGGGGGTGATCGACGCGGAGCGTGGCCATGCTGGCCACGGGGCGTCGTTCGCGGGCAACCAACTGGTCGTTGATGCCGTCCAGCGTGGCGTTCAGCGCACCGAGCGCCACGTCCGGCCGGTCGAGTTCGGACAGGTCGTAGCCAGTGCCGACGGCTCTGCTCAAGGCGTCGTATGACACGTGGGCGAACGTCGCCAGGTCGACCGACCGGGCGGCGGTGGGGAGCCGGAGCACGGTGCACGATGCTGTGGGGTCGTCGCTATGTCCGGCGTTGGCCAGAAGCGCGGTGCCGAAGGCCAGAATCCCGCGACTGATAAAGCTGTTGACCTGCTCGCGGAATTCGTCGTCCGGCCCACCGTTGAGTTTCTCGTCGACATCCAAGAGGACGCATTTCGCCCGCATAATCGCGTCGGCGGTCCGTTCCGACCCGCGAAGAACACCACGCCGGCGCATTGCAGAATCTGTCTCGACCCGAGGGACCATCATTCGCTGATGCCTCACGCTTCTGAGCGGCGCAGTGTCAACGGTTGGGCAAGGGTACCCCATTCCGGCTGGATGCTCATCACCTGAAAAGGTCGGAAAGCTTCTGATTGCGCTATTGACGACGTGCTATCTGGCGCGGACGCCGTGGCCACCGGCGTCCCGTTTCGACCGATCGGGTGACGGACACCGCGGGTCGACGGTGCCTGGCGAAGGACGGACCGGCGCCGTTGCGCCGGGTCAGCGGCCGAGCACCAGCAGCAGGACGGTGGTCAGCAGGCCGGTGCCGAGCACCACGGTGATCGGCCGGGGCCCGAGCACCGCGTGCCGGCGGTCGGCCAGCACCCGCGCCGGTACCAGCCCGATCAGTGGTCCGAGCAGCGTCACCATCAGCGCCAGCACCGGCAACCCGACTGCCAGGTCGCCGCCGTAGCCGACGCCCAGCGCGCGGGCGCCGGCCCCCAGGGCGTACGCCAGCACAGCGCCGGCCACCCCGCAGAGCGCCAGCAGCGGGTTCACCGACCCGGGCAGCTCGCCCGGCTGCCCGGTGCGATCGAGCAGGTCGCGGGCCCGCGCCAGGGGCAGCACGGGATCGATCGACCCGTTGCCCGCTGGCGCCGGTGGGCCGCCGAGCCGTCGGCCGCCGCCGAGCCGGGCGCGTAGCTGCTGCCACAGGTGCGCCACCTCGGCGTCCACCCGTTCCTGCTGCTCCCGTGCCGCGACCAGTTCCTCCTCGGCCCGGTGCAGCTGCTCGACGGCGTCGGCCACCGCCCGGTCGGCCGCCGCGCACTGCCGGTCGTACCAGGTGTGCGCCTCGGCCCGCTGCTCTGCCACCCGTGCGGTCAGGTCGGCCAATCGCCGCACCTGCGCCGCGTACGTCTCACTGGCCACCGGTTCGTTCATCGCGACAGTCCATACGGGATGATGACCTGTCCGGTGCGGTGCACCGCCCGGTCAAAGAAGAGCCCGCGCCACGGGCGGGGGTACCAGTCCGGGCCGCCGGTGCCCGGGTAGAGCGACGAGCCCAGTTCACCGCCGTGCGCGTCGAGCGCCACCCACGCGCCGATGTGGTCAGTGCGGGCGGCCGGCCCGCCCAGGTCCGCGCGCATCCGGGCCACCCCCCGCCACCAGGCCAGCACGTGGGTACGCCGCTCCGGCCCGTCGTGCAGGATGCGGCGCAGCTGCTCCAGCCCGGTACGCCGGCCCGCCCGCGCCGCCAACGCGCCGGCCGCCGCGTCGACCGCGAACAGCAGCAGGTAGTGCGCGCCGCCCGGAGCGGCCAACCCGTCCGCCGTCTCGGCCATCAGCTCGCCCACGGTCTCCTCGTCGTACCAGGCGGCGTCGTCGGCCAGGTCCTCGTAGAGGGCGCGGGCCACCGGGTCGGCGTCCGGGTCCAGGCAGGCGATGGAGAACCGGGCGGTGCCCGGCGGGTGCTGGCGGGCCAGCGAGCGGGCCGCCGCGTCCAGCACCGCGCACGCCTCGTCCACGCGGGTGCCGAGCACGGCAAGGTTCCGCCCGGGGGCGCGCGGCAGCCGCAGCGCCGCCGAGCGGGCCTGCACGTCGATGATCTCGCCGAGCAGCGCGACCGGCCCGCGCGGCGCGGCCCCGTCGGCCGGCACGGTGAGCGCCCGGAAGTCCGGTGCCTCGGCGAGCCGGGGCACGGCGTCGCCGTCGAAGAGCCGGGCCGGTGCCGCGTCGGCCGGGCGCATCCGCCACAGCCGGTGCTGCAGGCCGCTCCACGTCTCCCAGTCGCTGGCCGACGGGATCCGCGCGATCTCGTTGCCCTCCGCCATGCCCGACTCGGCGTTGACCACCGCGTGCCAGCGGGGCAGCGACTGCGCCGCGTCGTTGCGCTCGGCGAGGATCCGCAGCGCCTTGGGCAGCGCGATGCGCAGCGTGAACTGGGCGACCAGCGCGGGTCGCCCCCACAGCGCCTCGATGCCCCGCACGTCCTGCGAGGCGAGCACCAGGTGGATGCCCTGCGAGCGGCCCCGCCGCGCCAGGTCCTCCAGCAGGTCGGCGGCCTCCCGGGCGACCACGTCCCGGCCGGCCAGCAGCATCTGGAACTCGTCGACCACCGCGACGATCCGCGGCCAGTGCCCGGTCGGGTCGACCGCGCGCAGCTCGGCCAGCTTGGTCACCTCGTGCTTCTTGGCCGCGTCGGCGCGGCGGCGCAGCTCCTCGGCGAGGAAGCGCAGCAGCGCCAGGCCGAACTCCCGGTCGGTGTTGACGTTGATCCCGACCAGCCGCATGTGCGGCAGCCAGCTCGGGTCGCGCCGGCCCTGGGCGAACCGGGCGAAGGACACCCCCTCCTTGAAGTCCAGCAGGTAGAACTCCAGCTCGGCGGGGGAGTAGCGGGCCGCCAGCGCGCCGATCCAGGCGAAGATCAGGTTGGTCTTGCCGGTGCCGGACGGCCCGCCGATCAGCGCGTGCGGCGGATAGTCGCCCAGGGTGACCCGCACCGGCCGGCCGTGCGGTCCCTCGCCGATCGGCGCGGTCAGCCCACCGGCCGAGTCCTCCCGCCACATCAGCTCGGGCGGCGGCAGCAGGTCGGTGAACGGGGTCGGCGGCGGCCCGGCGTTCACCCGGGCGGCGATGTCCCGGCAGGTCTCGGTGACGAGTGCCGCCGGCGGCGGCGGGTCCAGCCGTACCGGCAGGCCGGGCGGACCGCCGATCCGGGCGTCGGACGCCTCGGCCACCACCCGGGTCACCGTCGGGTCGTCGGGCAGCGGTACGCCCCGCACCACCAGGTGCACCCCGCAGGCCGCTCCGGCGCGGACCACCCGTTCCAGCTGGCCGCGCTCGTGCCGGCTCAGCTCGTCGCCACCGAGCAGCACCGCGACCCGCCACGGCTCGGGCCGGCGGCCCGTGGCGGCGGCGAGTTCGCGCAGCGAGCCGTACTCGCCGGCCAGCACCGTCTCGTTGATCCGGCGGATCTGCTCCACCAGGTCGTCGAGCAGCGGGCCCAGCCCGCCGGGGCCGACGAAGGTGAGCAGCCCCGCGGTGCCGAGGGGGGCGAAGCCGGCCAACCCGCCGCCGAGGTGTTCCGGGTCGTACCCGATCAGCCGGACCGCACCCGGATCGGCGCGGCCGACGGCGCGCAGCAGCAGCGCGGCGACCACCGCGTCGCAGCCGGCGCGGTCGGAGCCGGTCAGCTGCACGTGCCCGGCGTCGAGGAGTGGCACCAGCGCTGGCACCGGGTCGGCGCCGGCGATCCGCACCGTGCCGACCCGCAGCGCGCCGGGCGGTTCCGCGCGCCGCGCCGGGGTGGGCGTCCACCCCGGCCAGTCGGCGGACGCGGACCCGGGCGCCTCCCTGCGCGCGGCGTCGGCGGCGCGGCGGGCCAGCTCGGCGATCCGGGCGGCGTGCCGGGCCTCGATCTCGGCCAACCGGCGGTCCCTCTGGGCCCCGACGCGCTCCGGCACGGCCGCGGCCGCCGCGCGGACCCGGGCCAACCGCTCCCGACCGGCGGTCAGCTCGGCCTGCGCGGAGGACAGCCGGGCACGGGTGGCGCCCAGCGCCTCGGCGAGGCTGTCCCGGACCCGGGTCACGAGCTGCGTACGCCGGTCAGCCATCGGAGTCCCGCCGTTGGTCCCGGACCGGCCGATGCTCCCGGGCGCCGACCGGGGCGGGGTCGGCCGGCGGCCGGCCGCCGTTGGCCGGCAGGTCCCGACCCAGCCGGGCCAGCAGCACGCCGGTCAGTACCCCGGCGGTCACCGCGGAGTCCGCGGCGTGCGCGGGCTCCCCGGAGCCGCGCGGCGGGGGCATGCGGCAGACCCTGGTCAGCAGGGTCTCCAGCACCGGGGCTGGCAGCCCGGGCAGCAGGTCGCGGACCCTCCCGTCCAGCTCGCCGCGCAGCCGGCCCAGATCGGCCGCGCGCGGTGGATGGCCCAGCAGCTCGCCGGCCAGCTCTCGTAGCAACGGCGGGGCCAGCGCCGCCAGACCCAGCCCCACGTCGGCGGAGGCGCGGCGCAGCTCGGTGCGCAGCCGGTCCCGGTCGCCGGCGCGCACGCCGCCCACCACCCGGCGCAGCAGCTCGCCGGAGTCGTCGAGGCGCTCGTCGGGCTCGTCCGCGCCGCCGTCGCTCCCGCCGGTCAGCTCGGCCACCCGTACCGCCCACCAGCGGCGCAGCCGGACCTGGGCGGCCGGTTCGGGCGCCACGGCGGTCGGCCCGGCGGCCGGCGCGGCGTCGTGCCGGGGTTGGCCCGGTTGCGGACGGGGCGGCGGTGCGCCGCCGTCGGCGGCCAGCCCGATCGCGGCCAGGTACGCCGACAGCTGCTCCTGGGCCACCCGCAGCGCGTACCCGGCGGTCTCGGCGTGCTCGGTGGCGGCGGAGAGCTCCGGTACCCCCATCGGGTTGGCCGACTCCTGCCGTACCCAGCGCAGCCGCTCCGCGGCCACACCGAACTTCTCCAGTGCCTGACCGAGCAGGCCCAGCGGGAACTCCTCGCTGGCGGCGCGGACCTGTGCCCCGACGTCCTCCACGATGGACACGACGGCCTACAGCATGGAGACGTAGAGCTGGGCCTGCTCCACCGCGATCAGTGTCGCGGCGAGACACTCCTCCAGCTCCTGGCCGGCCTGCGTCAGTGACGCCTGGGCCGCCTCCACCGTCTCGTGCCCGCTGCCCTCCAGCGCCCCGGCGAGGGTCTGCTGCGCCTCGGCCAGCTTCTCGCCGGCCGCCTGCACGGCTGTCTGCCCGTCGCCGATCTGTTGCAGAGCGACATCGATGGCAGCCTTCAGCTCGGCGACGCTCGCCACGGCGGAACCTCCTGGGGCGGGGAGGTCTTTATTAGAGCCTATCGTCGGCGGTGGGAGAACATCCGCCCTGTCGGTGTTCCTGCCCGGCTTTCCGGTAGCCGCCCGGAAGCGCCGGGAGTCCGTTGTGTGGGACTCCCGAGGCGAGAGGTTCTCACTCCGCGCGGTCGGTGGGGACCTCCCGCAGCCAGCGCGGCCCGTACACCTCGGCGCCCAGGGCGGTGACGCGTTCGCGCAGCTCACGGTCGGCGGTGACCACCAGCCGGCGGCGCCGCGGCGCGTCGGCCACCAGCTCCACGATCGCGTCGTCGCCGGAGCGCGCGGCCGCCACCACCCGCACCTCGTCGGTCCCCGGCACGTCCCGCGCCGCCCCCTCCAGGACCAGGACCACCTCGACCGGGGCGGCCAGTCGCGCGGGCAGCCCCGCGGCGGCCACCGGCGCCAGCGCGTCGCGCAGCCGGGCGGCGGCCCCGGCCCGGTCCCGCCACCACCCGTCCGGCCGGGAGCCCACCACGTTGGCTCCGTCGACGATCAGCAGCGGGGTCTCATCCATCCCGCCAGACTGCCACCGCCGGGCGCCGCCGGCCCGCGCCACCCCGGCGCGCCGCCCGGACCGCCGTGCCGCGGCGTTTGTCGGGCCGAGCGCCGGGTAGCCCCTGGCGACCGTGCCGCGCCCGACTGCGGAGGACAAACATGATGGGACCCGGTGACCTCGGCTCCGACCCGTGGGACGAATTCCTGGCCCGGTACTTCGGCCGGGGCGAGGGTGGACGTCGGCCGCCGCACCGGGTCGACATCACCCGGCTGATGACCGCCGACGCCCGCGAGATGCTGGCCGACGCGGCCCGCCGCGCGGCCCAGCGACAGAGCACCGACCTCGACACCGACCACCTGCTCTGGGCGGCGCTGCAACGCGAGCCGCTGCGGGACCTGATCCGCCGCGCCGGCGCCGACCCGGACACCCTGCTCAACGCCCTAGGCGGGCGGGGCGACGGGGCACCGCGCGGCGAGGTGCCGCCCAACCTGTCGCTGACCCCGGCGGCGAAGCGCGCGCTGCTCGACGCGCACCAGCTCTCGCGCGCGATGGGCGCCAACTACATCGGCCCCGAGCACATCCTGATGGCGCTGCCGTTGAACCCGGAGTCGCCGGCCGGTCGGATGCTGGCCGCCGGCCGGATCCAACCCGAGTCGTTGCAGGCGGCCAACGCCGAGCGGGGGCCGGGCACCGGCCCCCGGCCGGACCGTGGCACGCCCACCCTCGACCAGTACGGCCAGGACCTCACCGAGCTGGCCCGGATGGACCAGATCGACCCGGTGATCGGCCGGGCCGACGAGATCGAGCAGGCCGTTGAGATCCTGTCCCGCCGCACCAAGAACAACCCGGTGCTGATCGGTGAGGCCGGCGTCGGCAAGACCGCCATCGTGGAGGGGCTCGCCGAGCGGATCTGCGACGGCGACGTGCCGCAGACCCTGCTCGGCAAGCGGGTCATCCAGCTCGACCTGGCCGGTCTGGTCGCCGGCACCCGCTACCGGGGTGACTTCGAGGAGCGGCTGAAGAAGGTGATCGAGGAGATCCGGGCGCACCGGGAGGAGCTGATCATCTTCCTGGACGAGATCCACACCCTGGTCGGCGCGGGCGGCGCCGGCAGCGAGGGCGGCATGGACGCGTCCAACATGCTCAAGCCCGCGCTGGCCCGCGGCGAACTGCGGGTGATCGGCGCGACGACGCTGGACGAGTACCGCAAGAGCATCGAGAAGGACGCCGCGTTGGCCCGCCGGTTCCAGCCGGTGCTGGTGCCGGAGCCGAGCGTGGAGGACACCGTGGCCATCCTGCGTGGCCTGCGCGACCGGTACGAGGCGCACCACCAGGTGCGGTTCAGCGACGAGGCGCTCGTCGCGGCCGCGGAACTCTCCGACCGGTACGTCACCGACCGGTTCCTGCCGGACAAGGCGATCGACCTGATCGACCAGGCCGGCGCGCGGGTCCGGTTGCGCACCCGCACCCCCGCCTCGGACGTGCGCGAGCTGGAACAGCAGCTCGACGACGTACGCCGGGACAAGGAGCAGGCCGTCGCGGACGAGCAGTACGAGCGCGCCTCGGCGCTGCGCGACCGCATCGCCGAGTTGGAGGGGCAGATCGGTCGCGCGCACGGCGACGAGGCCGGCACCTCGCAGGTGCCCGAGGTGGGGCCCAAGGAGATCGCCGAGGTGGTCTCCCGGGCCACCGGGATCCCGGTCAACCAGCTCACCGAGGAGGAACGGGACCGGCTGCTGCGGCTGGAGGGCTACCTGCACGAGAAGGTGGTCGGCCAGGACGACGCGGTGACCGCGGTCGCCGAGGCGGTCCGGCGCTCCCGTACCGGGCTGGCCGATCCGGAGCGGCCGATGGGCAGCTTCCTGTTCCTCGGCCCGACGGGCGTCGGCAAGACCGAGCTGGCCCGCGCCCTCGCCGAGGCGCTGTTCGGCGAGGCCGACCGGATGGTCCGGGTGGACATGAGCGAGTTCCAGGAGCGGCACACGGTCAGCCGGCTCGTCGGAGCGCCGCCCGGGTACGTCGGCTACGAGGAGGCCGGCCAACTCACCGAGGCGGTGCGCCGCCGCCCGTACGCGGTGGTGCTGCTGGACGAGATCGAGAAGGCGCACCCGGACGTGTTCAACATCCTGCTCCAGGTGCTCGACGACGGCCGGCTGACCGACAGTCAGGGCCGGACGGTCAACTTCAAGAACACCGTACTGATCATGACGAGCAACCTCGGCTCGGAGTTGATCACCGGTACGCAGCGCAGCGTCGGGTTCGGCACCGGCGCGCCGGGCAGCGAGCAGGAGAGCGACGAGCTGCGCGAGCGGCTGATGCGCCGCCTGCAGGAGAACTTCCGCCCGGAGTTCCTCAACCGCATCGACGAGGTGATCATCTTCCGTCGGCTGGAGGCCGAGCAGTTGCGCCAGATCACCGGGCTGCTGCTGGAGGAGACCCGCCGCCGGATGCACGCGCAGGACATCCAGCTGGAGATCACCACGGCCGGCACCGACTGGCTCGCCGAGCACGGGTACCAGCCGGAGTTCGGCGCCCGGCCGCTGCGCCGGGTGATCCAGCGGGAGGTGGACAACCACCTGTCCCGGATGCTGCTGGAGTCGGCGATCTCGCCGGGGCAGAAGGTCACCGTGGACGCCCGCGACGGAGCGCTCACCTTCGACGTGGCCGCCGGCGAGCGGGGCTACACCCCCGCCACGACCTCGCATCCCCGATGAGCCGCGCGGGGCGGGACCCGGAACCGGAACCCGAGGAGCCCGCTGAGTCGCCGGAGGAGTCCGACCATCCCGCCCCGATCCTGGCGCCCCCGACGGCCAACCCCGCCCGGGTGCGGGTGCCGCCGGAGGGCCTGCACCCGAAGACCGACCAGGAGGACCCGGAGAGGTCCGGGTCGCCGCCCGGAGAGGAGACCTGATGGTACGCGAAGCTCGGCTCGAACCCGAGGTGGCAGTGCTCTGGGACGACTTCCACGCCGAGGTCAACGTCCCGTCCGAGCAGTTGCGCCAGTGGCTGCTGACCCGGGGTTCCGGCGAGGAGACGTTCGGGGCGAACCCTGATCTCGACCTGCCCCAGCCTGGCCGCGAGATCCTCAAGGTGTTGTCGAAGCGCAAGGTCGACCTCACCCCGGAGGACATCGAGGTGATGCGGGAGGCGGTCGACCGGATCCGCGAGCTGATGGACGCCAAACCACCGCGCGGCAACGCCGACGACGAGTGGCGACACTCCCTGCTCGACCTGGGCCACGACCCACTGGTGGAACGCTAGGGCCACGCCCGACGCGGTGCCGTCCCCGAGCGGGGACGGCACCGCCGCATCGACCGGCCGGGTCAGTAGTGGCCGGGCTCCAGGCTGCCGATGGTCAGCCCGGCCGCGTCGGCGGCGGCGTCCCGGTCGCCGCGCGCCCGCTCCTCACGGCTGAGCAGGTTGGCGTACTCGGTGACGTCGGCCGGGTCGGGCACCTGCGGCAACCGGCGCAGGAACGCCTCCAGGTTGCGGGAGGCGGCGGTGTGCGCGGCGGCCGCCTGCTGCAGGATCTCGCGGTCGTCGGCGGGCGGGATGAGGTCGGTCATGTCCGCCAGATACCCGGCCGGCGGCGGTTCGCACCGCCACCGGCCGGGTATTACCGGCCGAATCGGCCGGCGCCGGGTCAGCTCGTCACGGTCAGCCGCCACCGCTGGTTGGCCGCGCCGTTGCAGGTCCACTGGATGAGTAACGCGCCGTCGGCGGTGGAGTTCCCGTTGACGTCGAGGCAGAGCCCGCTGTGCCGCGCCTTCAGCTCGTACACCCCGGCGGTGGCGGTGACCGTCGCCTGCCACTGCTGGCTGGTGGCCGTACCGCAGGTCTGCTGCACGACCTGGGCCCCGGCGGTGGTGGCACCGCCGGTCACCGCCAGGCACTTGCCGCTGTGCCCGGCCCGCAGGGTGACCGCGCCGCCGCCGGCGTCGACCGCCTGCCACTTCTGGTTGGCGCCGCCGGTGGCCGTCCACTGGTGCACGACGGCGCCGTCGGCGGTGGACACCCCGTTGACGTCGGCGAGCTTGCCGCTGTGCTGGGCGGTGAGGGTGTACGTCTTCCCGGCGATCCCGCCGGCCGGCGTGGTGCCTACCCCGGCCCCACCGAAGGTCATCGCGTCCAGGTCGAAGGAGTTGCTCTGGCTGGACCGGAAGACCACATAGAGCTTGTGGGTGCCGGCGAGCGCGGCCACGTTCACCGCGGGCTGCTGCTGGTAGACGTCCCAGCCGCCGGTGTTCGGCACCGCCTGGGTGGCGAGCAGCTGCCCGGTCGGCGAGTCGGCGCGCAGCTCGACCGAGCCACCACCGTACGGCGAGGAGACCCGCAGGCCGACCGTGGTGATGCCCTGCAGGCTGATCGGATCGAACATGATCCAGTCGCCGTTGCTGATGTCGCCGACCCGCTTGCCGCTCTCGGCGCCGGCCTGCTCGACCACCCGCACCCCGGACTGGCCGGTGAAGAACTCGGCCTGCTTGTGCTTGGGTTGCAGGATCGCCCGGCCGTACCCGGTGAGCGCGGGCACGGTCCCCGCTCCCTTGTCCTGGTAGCGGGCGTTGAGCACGTAGTACAGGTTGGCGCCGTCGGGGTGCCCGCCGAGCAGGTCGGTGGCGATGGTGCCCGAGCAGCCCGCGTAGTCGGTGGTGCCGTGTTCGTGGTCGTCGTGGCCCAACGCCGGGTTGACCAGGACCTTCGTACAGTCGGTCGAGGTGTCCTCCGGGTCGGTGACGGTCACCGTGTACGCCACCTGCTGACCGAAGTCGAGCATCCCGCCGCTGGGCGGACCGGTGATCCGCACCGTCGGCGCGGTGTTCCCGACGGTGATCGGCACGTTGGCGAAGGCGCTGCGCCCGGTGTTGTCCCGCACCGTCAGCCGCGCGGTGAAGACGCCGTTGCCGGTGTACGTGTACGACGGGTTGGCGGCGGTCGAGTCGGTGCTGCCGTTGCCGTCGAAGTCCCAGGCGTAGGTGATGGTGTTGCCCGGATCCGGGTCGGCGGAGCCGGCGCTGGAGAACTGCACCGTCAGCGGCGCCCTGCCGTTGGTCGGGGTGCCGGTCGCCTTCGCCACCGGCGCGCGGCCACCGCTGACGTAGTCGATCCGGTAGAGCCCGGAGTCGTTGTTGCCGCCGCCGAAGTTGGAGCCCCACTCCAGCAGGTAGAGCGAGCCGTCCCGCCCGAAGCGCATGTCCATCGGCTTAACGAAGTTGCCGCCGGGCAGGAACGGGTTGATCTTCACGAGCGACCCGGCGCTGTCGAAGTGGATCTCCTTGACGTAGTTGCGGGACCACTCGTAGAAGAAGTGCACCCCGTTGTAGTACGCGGGGAACTTCGTCGGCGAGGGGTTGGCGGCGTCGTAGCGGTAGACCGGCCCGCCCATCGGCGCGGCCCCACCGGAGCCCACCTCCGGGAACTGGGGCGACGCGCCGTAGCCGTACCAGATCTGCGGCTGCACCAGCGCCGGTAGCGTGGTCAGGCCGGTGTTGTTGGGGGAGTTGTTCACCGGGCTGGCGCAGTTGAACTTTGCGCCCACCACGCCGGTGTCCGGGTTGTACGGCGCGTACGGCTGGTTGTTGCCGTGGCAGAACGGCCAGCCGAAGTTCCCGGCCTGCTTGATCACGTTCAGCTCGACCAGCCCCTCCGGGCCGCGGTCGGTGGTCGGCCCGCCGCGGTCCGGCCCGTAGTCGGCCAGGTTGACCCAGCCGGTCGCCGGGTCGACGGAGAACCGGAACGGGTTGCGGAAGCCCATCGCGTAGATCTCCGCCCGGGTCTTCGCGGTGCCCGGAGCGAACAGGTTCCCGCTCGGCACGGTGTACGTCCCACCCGGCTCGGGGTGGATGCGCAGCAGTTTGCCGCGCAGGTCGTTGGTGTTGCCGGCGGAGCGGGCCGCGTCGAGGAAGCTCTTGCCCGGCCGCCAGTCCAGCGGCGCGTAGCCCTGCCACGCCGGGTCGTAGTTCGGTGGGCTGTCGTCGCCGGTGGACAGGTAGAGGTTGCCTCCGGGGCCGAAGGCCAGGTAGCCCCCGGTGTGCCCCGGCTCGGGGAAGCTGCGGTCCCGGTACGCCGGCACGTCCAGCAGCACCTTCTCGCTGCCCAGGTCGAGCGTGTCGCCGGTGACCGTGAAGCGCGACAGCCGGTTGACGTCGGTCGGGCTGGCCTGCGGTGAGTGGTACAGGTAGACCCAACCGTTGGTGGCGAAGTTCGGGTCGAGCGCCATCCCGACCAGGCCGTCCTCGCCGCCGGTGTAGACCGGCAGGGTGGCGGCGGTAACGGTGCTGCTGGTGGATGGCTTGAAGACCTTGACCTGCCCGGCGCGCTGGACGTAGAAGACCCGCCCGTCGGCGGCCACGTCGACGGCCATCGGGTCGACGGTGTTCTGGTCCAGCGACACCTTCTCGAAGTTGCCCCAGACCGTGCCGCCGCAGTCACCGGCGGCGACTCCGGCGGCCCACTGCACGCCACCGAGGACGTGCTGGCGGAAGAACGGCTCGGCGTAGGAGCCCTTGGCGTGGCCCATCGCGGTGGTCCACACCCGCGCCCCACCGACCTGCCGGCACCAGGAGATGGGGTGGTCGGCGCCCATCGCGGCGCCGCCCGGGGTGTAGGTGTGCTCGTCCGCGGTGACCAGCACGTGCACGTCCCCGCGCGGGTTCTTGTCGAAGTTGTACCACTCCTCGCTGCGCTGCCACCGGTCCGGCAGTCCACTGGTGGACGGGTGGGCCTTGTCGGCGACGTGCGCGGTGCCGGCCAGCACGCCGGGGGAGTGCTCGGGCATGTGCGCGCCGGCGTTGACCAGGTCGTCCCACCACGGGAAGGAGCCTTCGATGCCCATGTCGGTGGCGTTGTGGATGGCGGCGATCCCGCCGCCCGCGGCGACGTAGTTCTGCAACGCCTGGCGTTGGGCGTCGTTGTCCCACACCATGCCGGAGGTCTGGAACATCACCACCACGTCGAAGGTGGCCAGGTTCGCGGCGTTGAAGACGGTGGAGTCCTCGGACTGCACCACGGTGAAACCGTTCTGCGCGGCGAGGTCGTTGAACATCGCGATGCCGTCGGGAATGGAGTCGTGCCGGTATCCGGCCGTCTCGGTGAACAGCAACGCGCGGAACGGGGCCGCGGCGGCGGCCGGGCCGGCCGGTGCCACCAGCAGGGACATCAGCAGTACGGACAGGGCGCCAAGAACGAGGTGTCGGCGGCGCATGCCGGCTCCCTTCCTTCGAGTGCGGAATGGCCGCCCGGCTGGCCGGGCGGAGGGCTCGCGACCGCCGCCGAATGGGGTTTCCCCCGCGCTCGCCGGTGGGGTCGGCCGCCGGCCGGCGCCACCTCCTGCTCTGCCGTCACCCTCCACGTAGCATTGACGAGTGTCAACGTAATATGCAGAGAATGTGAATTCGCAGAATGCGTCGCGCCATTTCTGGACGTGATGCGCCGAACCGTCGGCACAATGGGATCCGACGGGTCCGGCGCCGCTGCTGTCGACTTACCCGGCCGGTGCGCCCGCCCGGTCGAGCAACGCTTTCAAGAAGGCCAACCCGGCGGTGGCGAGCTGGTCCTGGCTCGGTGCGAGGGGCCGCCAGATGGCGGCCGCCGTGGCGATCGTGCGATTTTCGGCGGTGAACGACTCGATGCACAGCGGCCCGGTGTAGCCCACGTCGCGCAGCGCCTCGACGATGCCGGCCCAGTCCAGGTGGTCGTTGCCGGGGGCGCCACGGTCGTTGGCGCAGACCTGCACGTGCGCCAGCCGGTCCCCGGCGGTGCGGATCGCGGTCGGGATGTCGCGTTCCTCGATGTTCATGTGGAAGGTGTCCAGGGCTATGCCCAGCCCGTCGATGCCGTCGACCGCCTCCAGAGTCTGCTCGGCGGTGTTGAGCAGGCTGGTCTCGAACCGGTTCAGCGGCTCCAGGGCGAAGGTGACCCCCGCCGCGGCGGCCTCCCCGGCCAACGGGGTCAGTCGCTCCCGCAGGCGGCGCACGGTCGCCGCCCGGGCGTCCGCGTCGAGCAGCCAGGTCCGGCCGACCGGCGCGTACATCGGCCCGGCCACCACCCGCGCGCCCACCCGGGCCGCCGCCCGTACGCAGTACCGCAGGTAGTCTCCGGTCCGCTCGACCACTTCGGCGTCGTCGGTGACCAGGTCGCGCCCGGGCGGCATCACCGCGCAGACGGTCGCGCCGAGGCACAGCCGTTCCAGCAGGTCCGCGGTGCGGTCCGGGTCCCAGTCGCCCGGCGACTCGATGGGCAGCTCGATGGTGTCGAAGCCCCAGTCACGGATGCGCGGGGCCAGCTCGGCCAGCCGCGCGTCGGTCAGGGGCGACACCCAGATCCAGGTGTTCGCGCCGAGGGCGTGCACGCCGCGCTCCTCACCACTCGTCGGTACGGGGGACACCGCCGGCGCGCACTGTCGAGTGCGCGCCGGCGGCGCGGGTCACTGGTTGCCGCCCCAGTTCTGCGGGAAGCCGGGCATGGTCTCGCAGCCGCACAGCGCGTAGTGCAGCGGCGGCAGCTGCGGCAGGACGTACCGGGTCAGGTTGTCCTGGGTGATCGTCGGCTGCGGCAGCACCCACTCCTTGGGTACCTGCCTGCCGGCCAGGATGTCCAGCGCCGCGATGATCGGCGTACGCCACTGGTAGGTGGGGTAGGTCGGGGCGATGGCGGTCAGCTTCTTGTCCTGCCAGAGCCGCAGGAAGTCCTGCTGGTCCTCGCCGGTGATCACCGGCACCTTCTGCCCGGCGTCCTCGAACGCCTCGGCCGCCGCGACCGAGGTGGCGCCGGCGTCCATCCAGACACCGTCGATGCTGCCGTACCGCTCGATGTAGTCGTTCACGATGGTCTTCACCTTGGCCGCGTCGCCGTCGGTGAACTCGACGCCCACCACGTCCACGTCCGCCTTGTCGAAGATCACCTTCGCGGCCGACCAGCGGGTCTCCAGCACATCCACGCCGGGCAGGATGCGCAGGGCGAGGATCTTGCCGTCCTTCTTCACCTTGTCGGCGAGGAACTCGGCGGCGGTGGCGCCGAAGGCGTACCCGCCGATCGGGTGGATGAAGGTGACCGGGCACTGGGTGTTGACCCCGCGGTCGAAGACGATCACCGGCAGGCCGGCCTGGCAGGCCTTCTCCACCGCCGGGGTGAGCGCGGCGGTGGTGTTCGGCGAGACGATCAGCGCACTGCACTTCTTGCTGGCCAGCAGGCTGTCGATGTCGCTGATCTGCTTGTCGTCCTTGCCCTCGGCGTCCACCGCCGTCAGCGCGGCAATCTCCGGGTGCAGCTTCGCCTCGGCCTGCATGGTGGTCCAGCCGACCACCCGCCAGGGGTTGTTCACGGCGGCGTTGGAGAAGCAGATGGTGTGCTTGCCGGCCTTCTTGTACTTCGCGGTGTCGGTGAGCTGCGGGTTGATCGCCTGCAACCACGGCTTGTCGGCCGGCCCGGTCGGCGCGGTGTCGCGCTGGGCGATCTGCTCGTCGTAGTCAGCCTGGACGAAGAAGGACGACTGCTGGCCGGTGCCGCTGCCCGCCGGGCCGTCGTCCTCCTCGTCCGGGGCGGTGGAGGTGCAGCCGGCGGCGGCGAACAGGACGGCGGCGCCGAGCACGGCGAGTCGGGATCGCATCGGACGTCTCATGGGCTATCTGTCTCCTCGCGACGGGTCGGAGGCGCTGGCGTCAGCCGGACCGGCGTAGCCGGTGTGCGGCGTACGCGGCCGCGCCGATGATGATCAGGCCCTGCACCGCGTCGCGCAGCGACTTGGCCAGGCCCAGCAGGTTGAGCAGGGTGAACACCGACTGCAGGGTGAGCGCGCCGGCGACGGACGCGCCGACGCTGCCGCGCCCGCCGCCGAGCACCGCGCCGCCGAGCACGACGGCGGCGATCGCCTGGAACTCGTAGCCCGCCCCCGCCTCGGCGGTGACGCCGGTGAAGCCGCCGAGCAGGATGCCCGCGACCACGGCCGAGAGGCCGGAGATGACGAAGGCCGCCGTCCGCACCCGGCGCACGTCCACACCGGAGAGCGCGGCGGCCCGGGGGTTGCCGCCGGCGGCGTACACCTGGTGGCCGAAGCGGCTGCGGGACAGCAGCAGCCACAGGCCGACGCCGACGGCGGCCAGGATCAGCACCGCGTACGGCAGCTGGCCCAGCCCCGGCAGCTGCACGCCGAACCGGCCGAACTGCCGGAAGTTGTCGGCCAGCGAGCCACGCGGCGCGCCGCCGGACCAGAGGAACACCGCCCCGCTGAGCACCAGCAGCATGCCCAGCGTGGCGATGAACGAGGGCACCCGCAGGCGCGTGGTGACCAGCCCGTTGACCAGGCCCACCAGCGCGCCGCCGGCGAGCAGCAGCGGGATCAGCCACCAGGTGTTGGCCGCGTCGCCGTCGGAGAGCCGGGCGGCGACCACCACCACGGCGGTGACCAGCGCGCCGACCGAGAGGTCGAACTCGCCGGCGATGATCACGAAGACCTGGCCGGCGGCCAGCACGGCCAGCGGCGCGCACCGGCGCAGGAAGGCCAGGAACGGCGCCGGCTCGACGAACGTCGGGTTGCGCCAGGCGATCAGCACGATCACCGCCGCCAGGACCAGCCAGATCGGTGGCACCGCACGCAGCAGCCGCCGGGTCCGCGCCGGCGACGCGTCCGGTACGGCCGGCGGCGACGCTTCCGGCGCGGCCGGTTGCCCTGCGGTGGTGGTCATCTCAGAAGCTCCCCTCGTCGCGCCGACTGCGCAGCGCGTAGAGCGCCACCGCGCCGACGATGATCACGCCGCGGATCAGCGTCTTGAGGAAGGCGTTCACCTCGAACTCGTTGAAGACCTGGTCGATGACGGCGAGGATCAGCACCCCGGCCAGGGTGCCGGCCACGTGGCCCC
Source organism: Micromonospora sp. GCM10011542 (assembly GCF_042650685.1). Taxonomy (NCBI): domain Bacteria; kingdom Bacillati; phylum Actinomycetota; class Actinomycetes; order Micromonosporales; family Micromonosporaceae; genus Micromonospora; species Micromonospora sp. GCM10011542. The sequence goes on along the minus strand of NZ_JBHSBO010000033.1, from coordinate 13,825 downwards.
GGCCGCCGGCCAGCGCGGTGCCGCCCACCACGGCGGCGGCGATCGACTCCAGGTCGTAGCCGCCGTCCGGGCCCACCCACGGCGCGCCGGAGCGCAGCCGGCTGACCAGGAACAGCCCGGTCAGCACGGCGGTCAGGCTGCACAGCACGTGCGCGAGCACCACGGTCCGGTCGGTACGCACCCCGGAGAGCCGGGCCACCTCCGCGCTGCCACCGACGGCGTACAGGTGGTAGCCGAAGCGGGTGCGGCGCAGCACGTACCAGGCCAGGGCGACCACCGCCAGCAGCAGGATCACCGCCACCGGCACCGGCCCGAGCGCGTTGTAGCCCAACGCCTGGAACTGCCGGGGGACCGAGCCGGTGAAGTTGGTGAACAGCGCGTTGAGCACCCCGCTCATCATCAGCGACGTGCCCAGCGTGGCGATGAACGCGTTCACCCCCAGCTTCGTGATGATCAGGCCGTTGCCCAGGCCGATCAACGCTCCGAGCGCGAGGGTGACCGCCACCCCGAGGACCATCCGGTCCGGGTCGCCCTGCATGACGAACGAGGCGCTGACGGCGGTCACGCTGACCATGTACGCCACCGACAGGTCCAGCGAGCCGCCGATCAGCACGATGGTTTGACCCACCGCCACCAGGCCCAGCGCGACCGAGCGGACTGCCATGTTCTGCAGGTTGTCCACGGTCATGAACTGGCCGCCGTTGAGCTCGACCAGCAGCCAGGCGACGGCGAACACCCCGCCGAAGACCAGCCAGACCGGCGCGCTGGAGCCGGCGCCGACGTCGCGGGCCAGGCCCACCCGGCCGATCCGCCCGGGCATCGTCTCGGCGATCATGCGGTACCGCCCTCCCTGCTCGCCCCGGCCCCGGCCCCGTCGGGCTCCCCGGTGGCCAGCAGCATGATCTCGGCCTCGCTCGCGCCGGCCGGCAGCTCACCGGCGACCGTGCCATGGCGCAGCACCACGATCCGGTCGGCCATGCCGATCACCTCGGGCAGCTCCGAGGAGATCATCAGGATCGCGGCGCCGGCGTCGGCCAGCTCCCGCATCAGCTCGTGGATGCTGGCCTTGGCGCCGACGTCGATGCCCCGGGTCGGCTCGTCGAAGATCAGCACCTTCGCGCCGGTGGCCAGCCACCGGGCCAGCACCACCTTCTGCTGGTTGCCGCCGGAGAGGTAGCGGACCTCCCGATCGGTGCCACCGCGCAGCCGGACCCGGTCGAGCAGCGCGCCGAGGCCGACCCGGCGGGTGGCGCCGCGTCCCAGTGACCGGACGGCGAGCAGGCTGTTGTCGCGCACCGACAGTTGCAGCACCAGGCCCTCGCTCTTGCGGTCCTCGGTGAGCAGCCCGATGCCGCAGCGGATGGCGTGCCGGGGTGAGCGCAGCCGGCGTTCCCGCCCGTCCACCGTCAGGCTGCCGCCGGCCATCCGGGTGGCGCCGAAGAGCAGTCGGGCCAGCTCGGTGCGGCCGGAGCCGGCCAGACCGGCCAGCCCGACGATCTCGCCGGCGCGCAGGTCGAGGTCGATGTCGCGCAGGATGCCGGCCCCGGCGCCGCGTACGGCCAGGCGCACCGACCCGATCCGGTCCGGGGTGGCCCGCGGCGGGTAGTAGTGGTCCAGTTCCCGGCCCACCATCAGGTGCACCAGCCGGCGGGTGTCGACCTCGGCGGTGTCCACCGTGTCCACCCTCCGGCCGTCCTTGAGCACGGTGATCCGGTCGGTGAGGTCGAAGACCTCCCGCAGCCGGTGCGAGATGTACAGCACGGTCAACCCGTCGGCGCGCAGCCGGCGGATCCGGTCGAACAGCGCGTCCACCTCGTGTGGGCTCAGCGCGGCGGTCGGCTCGTCGAGCACCAGCACCCGGGGCTGGAAGGAGAGCGCCTTGGCGATCTCCACCAGCTGCTGCTGCGCGACTGGCAGCCGCCCGACGAGGCTGCGCGGGGAGATGACGTCCTCGGCGCCCAGGCTGGCCAGCAGCCGGGTCGCGGCCTGGTCCATGGCGGCCCGGTCCACACCGAACCGGCGCCGGGGCTCCCGGCCGAGGAAGATGTTCTCCGCCACGGTGCGCTCGGGCAGCAGGTTGAGCTCCTGGTGGACGATGCTCACCCCGGCGGCCAGGGCCTGCCGGGGATGCTGGAAGGCGACCGGCGCGCCGTCGAGTTCGATGCGTCCGGCGTCGGGCTGGTGCACACCGACGAGGATCTTCATGAGGGTGGACTTGCCGGCGCCGTTCTCGCCCATCACGGCGTGGATCTCGCCCGCCCGACACTCCAGGAGCACGTCGTCGAGGACCGTCACGCCGAAGAACCGTTTGCTGATGCCGTACATGCCGAGCACCACCGGGGCGGGTGGGTGAGGGTCAGCGGCCATCCGGTCACCTCAAACGGATCGACGACTGTGACATCGAACCCTAGGCATGGGGCGTCGGCGGTGTAAAGCAGAAGTTAAGCTCGTTCCCACGATACTTTTGCAGCTCTGACCAAAAGTATCGGCCTGACCGGGACATGGTGGACGGTCGATCGTCGAACGCCGCCCGCGGCCCGTCGCTCAGACGCCGCTCGGCTGCCGGACCCCGAACGCGGGGTTGCGCAACAGCCAGGCCAGATAGCCCGGATGCGGGGCCAGCGAGTCGATGTAGGCCGCCTTCGCCAGCTCCAGCACCAGCTCGGCGACCCGCGCCGCGGGGGAGTCCGGGTGCCAGCCGAGCAGCAGCCGCCAGCGCAGCGGGATCCCGGCCAGCCGGCGGGTGACCAGCCCGTCCACCGGCCGGAAGGTGGCCTGGCACAGTGCCACCGCCTCGCCGGCGTCGACCAGGTCGACGCAGCCGCGCACGTCGGTCTCGTACACCTTTCGGGGCGTGAAGCCGGCGCGGGCGCAGGCGGCGGCGAAGCAGTCGCCGAAACAGCCGTCCCCCGGCGCCGCCACCCACTGCTCCTGGCGCAGGTCCACCAGGCGCACCTCGTCCCGCCCGGCGAGCGGGTGGGTCTGCGGCAGCAGCACCAGCACCGGGTCGACGGCCACCTCCCACCAGCTCAACCCGAACTCCGCAGACGGTACGGCGTCACCGCAGACGCCGGTGAGCGCGAAGTCCAGCCGGCCGCCGGCCACCAGTTGCGCCAGCTCGTCCACCGACCAGGAGGCGTACGTCGTGATCTGCGCGGGCGGCTGCTCGGTGGCCAGCCGGTGCACCAGCCGTCCCAGGATCGGGCTGTTCACCCCGCCGAAGCGGTAGCGCCGTGGCGCCTCGCCCGCCCCGGCCAGCCGGGCCGCCTCGTCCTGCAGGCCCTTCATCGCCGGCAGCAGCACCCGGGCCCGGGCCAGCACCAGCTCGCCCAGCGCCGTGGGCCGGGCGCCGCGCCGGTCCCGCTCGAACAGCGGGCCGCCCAGCGTCCGCTCGATCCGCTGGAGCTGGGCGGTGAGCGCCGGCTGGGCCAGGCCGAGCGCGGAGGCCGCCTTGGTCACGCTCCCCGTCTCGGCGATCGCGCAGACCACCCGCAGGTGTCGCAACTCCAGGTTCATGAAGTGACGGTAGGGCCACGCCGCAGTCGGCGGAAGAGCCTGAATTGATCGGTGACGTTGAATGCGTCAACGGGCGTCGGCGTGGGTCAGCCCCGCGGCGGCTCCGGCAGGTCGGCCAGGTACGTCGGCCGTCGGGTCACCGCGTCGCGCACCTTGTCCACCACCCCGACCGCCGGCTCGACGATCCGGTTCCACGGCGGGGTGGCCGGGGTGCCGGGGTGCGGTCGGGTCGGGGCGGCCTCCTCGGCGATCTCCAACCGGTTGCCCAACCGGATCAGCTCCTCCTCGGTGGCCACCGCCCGCAACTCGGCGACCAGCCGGCCGACCGAGTCGACGTGCCGGCGGACCCGCTCGGCGACGTCGGTCAGCCCGTCGTCACCCAACGCCTTCAGCGCGGCCAGAAGCGCGGCGTCGGCGTCGATCTCGGCGTCCACCCGCCCGGCCGCGTCCGGCAGTGCCGCCCGGACGGCCGGCAGCAGGTACTGCTCCTCGGCGGACAGGTGTCGCGACAGGGCTGCGGTCAGCACCGCCAGCCCCTCCTGCGGCGTGGCGTCCGGACCGGTCAGCTGGTCCAGCAACGCCAGCAGCTGCCGGTGCTCGGCGTCCACGATGTCGGCGATGCTGCGCCCGCCCGGACGGTAGCCCTCCTCGGGCGCCGGCGGCAGCGGTGGCAGGGGAACGGTCATGGTGCCCTCCTCGACTGGCGGGCGGAGCTCCCGGCAGGGGACGTGCGGTCGCCGGCGGCGGTACCCGAACCCGCGCGCGGCGAAACCGTTGCCTGGATGGGCCGGTCTCGATGCGTCGGCCCGCCATGCCGGTGCGCCGACCCGACCAGCGGGCACGACTGGTATGAAGAGGCGATGACGAGCGACGCCGCCTCCGCCCGACCCGATCCCACCGCCGAGGTCGTCGACCTCTGCCGCGACCTGCTGCGGATCGACACCACCAACACCGGGGACAACGACACCAGCGTCGGCGAACGCCGCGCGGCCGAGTACGTGGCGGAGAAGCTCGCCGAGGTCGGCGTGGAGTCCGTGCTGCACGAGTCCGCACCCGGCCGGGCCAACGTGGTGGCCCGCATCCCCGGCACCGATCCCGGCCGGGGCGCGCTGCTCGTGCACGGCCACCTGGACGTGGTGCCCGCCGACGCCGACGAGTGGTCGGTGCACCCGTTCTCCGGCGAGGTGCGCGACGGCTACCTGTGGGGCCGCGGCGCGATCGACATGAAGGACTTCGACGCCATGGTGCTCGCCGTGGTGCGGCACTGGCAGCGCACCGGCGTACGCCCGCCCCGCGACATCGTGCTGGCCTACACGGCCGACGAGGAGGCCGGCAGCGACTACGGCGCGCGCTTCCTGGTGGAGAACCACCGGGACCTCTTCGACGGATGCACCGAGGCCATCGGTGAGGTGGGCGGCTTCTCGTACTCGGTCAACGACAGCCAGCGGCTCTACCTCATCGAGACCGCCGAGAAGGGCATCGACTGGCTGCGGCTGCACGCCAAGGGCCGCCCCGGGCACGGCTCGATGGTGCACGACGACAACGCCGTCACCGCGCTCGCCGAGGCGGTGGCCCGGATCGGGCAGCACCGCTTCCCGGTGGTGGTCACCGACACCGTGCGGGCCTTCCTGGAGGAGGTCTCCGACGTGCTCGGCGTGGAACTGGACCCGGAGGACCCGGAGACCGCCATCGCCAAGCTCGGCCCGATCGCCAACATCATCGGCGCGACCATCCGCAACACCGCCAACCCCACCCGGCTGACGGCCGGCTACAAGGACAACGTCATCCCCGGCCGGGCCACCGCCACCATCGACTGCCGCAGCCTGCCCGGTCAGTCCGAGCTGCTGGAACGGCAGCTGCGCGAGCTGATCGGCCCCGACATCGCCATCGAGTACGTCCAGCGGCAGCCGGCGCTGGAGACCACCTTCGACGGTGACCTGGTCGAGGCGATGTCCGCGGCGCTGCGCGCGGAGGACCCGGGCGCCCGGCCGGTGCCGTACATGCTCTCCGGTGGCACGGACGCCAAGGCGTTCTCCCAGCTCGGCATCCGCTGCTTCGGTTTCGCCCCGCTGCGGTTGCCGGCCGACCTGAACTTCTCCGCGTTGTTCCACGGCATCGACGAGCGGGTTCCGGTCGACGGACTACAGTTCGGCGTGCGGGTACTCGACCGGTTCCTCCGCACCTGCTAGCCGTGTCCGGCAACTGAACTCGGCACGCAACCTCCCCATCGTGAAGGGACTGCCCCACATGACCGACCAGCACGGTGAGCTGGACGCCGCTCTCGAGCGGGTGATCGAAGCGGCACGCCACCACCTGACCGCCGTACGCGCCGCGCAGGGCCGCGTCGACGACGACGACGTCTGGCAGGCGTACGTGGCGCTCAACAACGCCTCGTACGCCTACGACGAGCAGCTCCTCGACGCCTTCGGCGAGGTGACGCCCTGGGACGTCGACTCGATCGACCCGGACGAGGCCGACGAGCGCTTCGGCGGCGCCGAGGGTGTCGAGGCCACCGACCCGCACCCGCGCGTGATCTCGGTGCGCCAGCGCCGCGACTACCGCGTGCCGAGCGTGTCCGCGTTGATCCGGGTGGCCGAGGTGGCCCGCCGCGAGGGCACCCCCGAGGACGACGAGCCGGCCCCGGTGGAGGGCGTCGGCGAGGCGGTGCTGGAGCTGCTGCAGAGCGGCGACGGCTCGCTCGGTGCGCTGGACATCCCGGAGCTGGAGCCACTCGACGGGGTGGTCATGGTCAGCGAGGTCGGCACTCCGGTCGACCTGGAGTCGTTCGACGACGAGGACGCGCTCGGCCCGTTCCAGCCGGCCGCCGACGACCGGCTGGTCGGCCGGCTCGACGAGCATCCGTTCGTGGAGCTCGACGACGACCACGACCACGCGGGTCACCAGCACTAGGCACGACACGCCCGGGGCCCGACCGTACGCGGACCGGGCCCCGCGGTGTGTCCGCACCCGTGCCGGCACGGCCCGACCTCTTTCGGTCGGGCCGTGGGCGTCAGTAGGACAGGCCCGGCTGCGGCTGGTTGACCCGCCGCCGGCGCAGCACCACCTGGCGCGTGCCGTCGCGGAACAGCCGTACCCGGGCCAGCTCCCATCCGGAGAACTCCGCCTGGATCGCCAGCTGCGCCGCGGCGGTCAACCGGTCGACGTTCGGCGGCAACCGCAGCGGCGCGTATTCGTAGTCCATGAGACCTATGCTGCCCAGCCCGGCGGCGGTTCGCCACCCCTCGCGGGGTGACCCCGGACGCGGCCGTGAGTGGTTCCCGCCCGGTTGGGCGCCACCGCCCGTATTCCCCTCAGCCGGTCGGCGCGTTCGCCCTGAGCAGGGCCGCCAGCGCGGGCGCGGCCAGCGCGAGGGCCCGGTCCCGGCCGGGGTCCACCGCCAGCCCCCACGACGCGTCCGGCCAGTCCTCGAGCAGCTCGGCGCAGGGCAGCGCGACGAACGGCACGCCGTCCCCGGCGAACGCGGCCAGGGCCTCCGGCGAGGTGAAGACCGGCAGCAGCGGTGCGCCGGTCGCGTCACCGACGACCGTCCACGGGAAGTCGCCCTCCGCCGCCGGTTCCCGGGCCAACGGGACGCACACCGTGGCGCCGGCCAGCACGGCGAGGTAGCCCGGCAGGTCACGCCGGGCCACGGCTGCGGCGAGCAACGCCACCACCGCCGGCTCCGACGCCTCGACGGGTGCCGACCGCACGGTGGCCGGCGCGGCCGGCGCCTCGACGGGTGCCGACGGGACGCTGGCCGGCGTGGCCGCGGGCGCCGACGCCTCGGCGGGCGCCGACCCGGCGGTGGGCGGTGCCAGCGCCGGTGTGCGGTGCGCGGGCGGGGGCGCCGGCCGGCAGGAGAGCGCCCCCGGATCGTCGGTCAACACCTCGGCGGCCGTGCGAGCCACCAGCATGCTCAGCCGGTCCAGCTGGTCCGGGGTGCGCGGAGTCTCGTACCACCAGTGCCCGTCGTTGGTGCCACGGTGCCAGCCGAGCGCGACCAGGCGTGCCTCGTCGTAGCCGGGGCAGACCACCCGCACCACCTCGCGGCGCACCAGCAGCCGGATCGCGCGCGGACCGGCGCGAAGCTCCAGGTCGGTGTCGCGGTCGCAGCCGGCGACCGTGCCCCGCAGTCGCGCGACGATCTCCGGCCAGCTCGGCGAGGTCACGCCGGCGAACCCGGCAGGTGGTCGTCGAGCCGCCCGAGCCGGCCGATGGCCTCCTCCAGACGGCCCAGCGCCGAGAAGTCACCGGGTTTGCCGAACAGGTCGCCCAGGCCCGCGCCGAGCTCGACGTCCAGCCCTTCGGTGTGCTCCTCGACCTGTTCGCTCGTCGCGGTGCGGGCCCGCCGGTACGCGTCGAGCACCAGCTCCGCCAGCCCCTCGGTGCCGGCGCGCAGGGCGGCCGGTGCGAAGGTGAGGCCGGTGAGCCCACCGGTGGCGTCGACGGTCGCGGAGACCAGCCCGCTCGCGTCGGTCGCGGTGCCGGTCAGCTCGCCCAGATCGTCGCGGAGCCCCGCGAAGCGGCGTTCGATGTCGGCGATCCGTCCGGCGAGCGCGTCGAACGCGGACGTCGGGTCAGCCATGGATCCTCCCCCGTGGACCGTGCACCGGGGTGGTGCCCGGTGGCCGGGAGATCGTATCGTCGGTGCGCTCGACTCATGGGGGAGGAACGGCATGCCGCCGGACATCGATGTCGACGTGCAGGCGGTGCGTCGACTGCAGACGGCCGCCAAGCAGGTCGCCAGCTCGCTCGCCGCGCTGGAGAGCCAACTCGCCTCGGCCGGCGACGTGCCGTCGGACGCCTTCGGCCACCTGCCCTTCGCCAGCGACCTGCTCCGTGACAAGTACGCCGAGCAGGTCACCGGCGGCAGGGAGTTGTTCGCCGCCGCGGAGGCCGCGTTCGGCCGGGTCGCCGGTGCGCTGGCCGACACGGTCGACGCGTACGAGCGCACCGAGCAGGACATCGACGGCGGCTTCAAGGCCATCCAGTCGCGGATGCCCGGATGAGCGGGCCCGCCGGCAGCGCCGTCCAGCTCTGGAACGGCCTCGACAGTGCCCTCTCCGGCGTCGAGGACGCGGTGAACAGCGTCTGCCGGACGCTGGCCTGGCCGCTCATCCAGCTCGTCGACATGGTCGACGGCGAGCCCGCCGTGCTGCACGCCAAGGCCGCCGAGTGGGACGCGCTGGGCGCGCAGCTGCGCGACCTGGCGCAGGGGCACCGCGGCGCCCGCGAGGCCGCCCAGATCGGGTGGCGCTCGCCCGCCGGTGAGGCGTACGCCCGGCGGATGGCCGAGGTCGAACAGCAACTGCTCGACGTCGCCGAGCAGTTCACCGCGACCGCGGAGTACCTGCGCGGCGTCGCCGACGCCCTGCAGACCGTGCACGACGTCCTCGTCGACCTGTGCGTCGAGTTCGTGAACTGGCTGCTGGTGACGCTCGTGACGGCGTTGCTGATGGCGCCGTTCACCGCCGGGGCGTCCTGGGTGGCCGGCATGGGGGTGGCCGCCACGAGGGGCCTGATCGTGCTCACCCGGATGCTGAAGATCATCCGACCGCTCGCGGCGCATTTGCAGAAGGTCATCCGCCTGCTCCAGCGGGTCCTGGTCTACCTGCGCAAACTGCGCAGCCACCTGGACAAGCTGGTCGACATGCAGAAGAAGCTGCGCACCGGCCAGAAGTACGCCGACAAGCGGCGCGCCGCCGGCAAGGCCGACAAGTGGCACCACAAGCTCCTCGACCCCACGAAGGGCACGTACAAGCTCGGCAAGTCCGGTTCGCCGTTCGACATGGGAGCCCTCGACCGGGCCGCCGCCCTGCGGGCGCACGGCGTCGCCGACGGCGCCCGGGTGATCGCCCGGGACTGGGCGACCAACCTGCCGTGGAACGTGCCGAACTCCGTGGTGCACGGTGTCACCTGGGGGACCGTCGCGCTCACCACCGGCCTGTCGGTGCCCGGCAGCGACCAGATCAGCGACCAGGTGGACAAGGCGGTGCAGGGCGGCGCCGACTGGATCGACCAGAATGTCTTCGGGCAGCCGCCCGCCGCCCGTTAGGCCGATCGAGGAGGTAACGCGTGACGTCAGGGGAGCGGGGTCGGCTCGGCCGGTTCGCTGACGCGGTGCTCGGCGGGGCGCGGAACGCCCGGGACAAGGCCCGCGAGCTGCGCGACGAGTTCCGCACCAGCGACGAACCCGAGCGTGCCCTCGTCGCGCCGTTGCTGCCCGGGGAGGAGCTGCGCTACGTGGGGCTCGCCCCGGTCCGTACGCCGGAGACGCACCGGGCCGGCCGGCAGCTCGCCGACGGGATGGCCGGCGAACTGGCCGAGGCGCTCGATCCCCGGGCGCTGTTCGGGCTGCTCAACATCGTCAACCCGGTGGTCTGGGTGGAGGCGGTGCTGACGCCGGTGCGGCTGGCTGCGGGCGTGCTGCTGCTGCCCGGCAAGGCCGCCGCCGTCGCCGCTGGCCTACCGGCGGCGGCCGAACCGGAGCCGGGCCCGCCACGGCAGCGGGCGCAGCGCGAACCGATTCCGCTGACCGAGGAGCAGGAGGCGTTCCGGGCGTTGTTCCGGCTCAGCCAGTACCGCCCGCTGGCCGACCAGCTCGCCGAGATCGCCTATCGGCGTCGGTACGTCTTCAGCGGCGACCTCGCCACCCTCGCCGGCAGCCTGCTGCTCTTCCTGGAGCGCTACACGGGCACACCGCTGGCGGTGACCGACACCCACCTCCACCTGCTGCGGATGGGGCAGCGCCCCGACGCCGACCGGCCCGACCGGCGCCAGCCGCGGGTGCTGTGGAGCGTGCAGCGCTCCCGGGTGACCCGGGTCGACTCCGAGCGGGGCGCGGCCGGGCTGGTGCAGTTCACGCACACCATCTTCTTCGACGACGGCTCCTGGATCCGGATCGTCCAACCCGCACTCCGCGACGATCAGGCCCGATTCCTGACCGCGATCCGCGACCTGCCCGGCCAGCGGCCGACGCCGTGAACCGGCCGGCGGGTCAGCCGTCGCGTTCGGGGTAGCCGACCGGCACCGCGGCCACGTCGTCGAGCGCGGTGGTGATCTCCTCGGGCAGGGTCATCCGCTCCACCTGAAGCGCGCCGAGCAACTGCCCCACCGTCCGAGCGCCCAGGATCGGGGCGGTCACCCCGGGCCGGTCCCGGATCCAGGCCAGCGCCACCTCCAACGGCGACACGCCGAGGCCGCCGGCCGCCGTCGCCACCGCCTCCACGATGCTGGAGCAACGCGGCTCCAGGTACGTCGCGACGAAGCGCTCGAAGTGCGGCGAGGCCGCCCGGGAGTCCGCCGGCCGGCCGTGCCGGTACTTGCCCGTGAGCACCCCCCGGCCCAGCGGCGACCAGGGCAGCACGCCGAGGCCCAGCGCCGCGCAGGCGGGCAGCACCTCCCGCTCCACCCCCCGCTCCAGCAGCGAGTACTCCACCTGGGCGGCGACCACCGGCGCCCGGCCCGGCCAGGCCGTCTGCCAGGCGGCGGCCCGCGCGGTCTGCCAGCCGGAGAAGTTCGACACCCCGACGTAGCGGACCCGGCCACTGGCCACCGCGTGGTCCAGCGCGGCCAGGGTCTCCTCCAGGGGAGTGTCCGGGTCGTACCCGTGCACCTGGAACAGGTCGACGTGGTCGGTGCCGAGGCGGCGCAGGGACGCGTCGAGCGTGCGCAGCAGGTGCCCGCGGGAGCCGTCACGGCGCCGGCCGCTGCCCGGGCGCAGGCCCGCCTTGGTGGCGATGAGCAGGTCGTCGCGGGGGACCAGGGTGCCCAGCAGCGACCCGATCACCGCCTCGGCGTCCCCGTCGCCGTACACGTCGGCGGTGTCGATCAGGTTGCCGCCCGCGTCCAGGTAACTCTTCAGCTGGGCGGCCGCATCGTCGGCGTCGGTGTCCCGGCCCCACGTCATGGTGCCGAGCGCGAGCCGCGAAACCGCCAGCCCGCTTCGGCCGAGCGGTCGCTGTTGCATGGGTGAACCTTATTTCGAACCTGCCGCCACGGATATCCTCGCTCCCGTCATGTCTGCCGGTTCTACCGGTTCCGCCGGTGCGGAACGCCGTTACGGCCCAGTGATCACCGGAGGAGAGCCGGTGATCGAAGCCACCATCGGCATTGCGTAACCTGATGCGACCTGTGGTGCGGATGGGGGAGGACCAGTGCGACTAGGGCTCAGCCTCGGATACCAGACGGCATGGAGTACGCCGGCCGACCACCTGGCTCTGGCCCAGGAGGCGGACCGGCTCGGCTACTCGGTGGTGTGGGCGGCGGAGGCCTACGGCTCCGACTCGCCCAGCATGCTCGCCTGGATGGCCGGCCAGACCGAACGAATCGACGTGGGCAGCGCGGTGATGCAGATCCCCGCCCGTACCCCGGCCATGACCGCGATGACGGCGGCGACCATCGACGCGCTCTCCGGCGGCCGGTTCCGCCTCGGCCTCGGGGTGTCCGGGCCGCAGGTCTCCGAGGGCTGGCACGGGGTGCGCTTCGGCAAGCCGCTGGCCCGGACCCGCGAGTTCGTCGACATCGTCAAGCTGGCCGTGGCGCGCAAGGAGGTCGCCTACGACGGCGAGTTCTACACGCTGCCGCTGCCCGACGGCCCCGGCAAGGCGCTGCGGCTGGGCTTCCACCCGCCGCGCGAGCACATTCCGATCTACCTGGCCGCGGTCGGCCCGAAGAACCTCGAACTGGCCGGCGAGATCGCCGACGGCTGGCTGGCCGTCTTCTACGCCCCGGAGTTCGCGGAGGAGCAGCTCGCCTCCGTACGCGCCGGCCGGGCCAAGGCCGGCAAGGAGCTGGTCGGCTTCGACGTGGTGCCGTCGGTGCCGGTGGTGGTCGGCGACGACATCGCCAGCTGCGCCGAGCTGGTCCGCTGGTACGCCGCGCTCTATGTCGGCGGGATGGGCAGCCGGCAGCAGAACTTCTACAACCAGCTCGCCACCCGGATGGGCTACGGCGACGCCGCCCGCGAGGTGCAGGACCTCTACCTGGCCAAGCGGCAGCGCGACGCGGCGGCCGCTGTGCCGATGGAGTTCATCGACCGCACCTCGCTGCTCGGCCCCAAGGAGCGTATCGCCGAGCGGATGCGGGAGTACGCCGCCGCCGGCGTCACCACCCTTTCGGTGACCCTGTTCGTGGCCGACAGGGACAGCGGCGTGCAGACCCTGCGTACCGTCGCCGAGGCGCTCGACCTCTCGGGAGCCGGCGAGTGACCTGGGTCGAGGCCATCGTCCTGGGCATCGTCCAGGGACTGACCGAGTTCCTCCCGGTCAGCTCGTCGGGGCACCTGCGGATCACCTCGGCGATCTTCTTCGACCGGGACGCCGGCGCGTCGTTCACCGCTGTCACCCAGCTCGGCACCGAGGCGGCGGTGCTGATCTACTTCGCCAAGGACATCTGGCGGATCACGCGGACCTGGCTGGTCGGGCTGCGCGACAAGTCGGTACGCGCCAGCCTCGACTACCGCATGGGCTGGTACGTCATCGTCGGCTCGATCCCGATCGGGCTGTTCGGTTTCCTGTTCAAGGACCAGATCCGCACCGCCGGCCGCAACCTGTGGGTGGTCTCCACCACACTGATCGTCTTCGCCTTCGTGCTGGCCTTCGCCGAGTACTGGGGCCGGCAGACCCGCACCCTGGAGAACTTCCGGATGCGCGACGGCGTCGTCATGGGCTTCGCCCAGGCGATGGCGCTGATCCCCGGGGTGTCCCGCTCCGGCGGCACGCTCACCGCCGGACTGCTGCTCAACCTCACCCGGGAGGCGGCGGCCCGGTACTCGTTCCTGCTGGCCATCCCAGCGGTGGTGATGTCCGGCATCTTCAGCGTCGGGGATGTCTTCGAGCCGGCCGCGCCGGGCACCTCGGTACCGACCGTGGCGCAGATGATCGTGGCCACCGCGATCGCCTTCGGCATCGGGTACGCGGCCATCGCCTGGCTGCTGCGCTACGTCGCCCACCACACCCTGTACGTCTTCGTGCTGTACCGGGTCGCGCTGGGCACCCTGGTCCTGGCCCTGCTGCTGACCGGCACCATCAACGCCACCTGACCGCACTGCGCGTACGACGCTGGCCGGCACCCGTGTTCGGGTGCCGGCCAGCGTGTTGTTCATGCCTGTGTCAGTTCCGGGCTTGCGTGTGTCAGTTCCAGTGCTTGGCGACCAGGTCGGCGGCCTGCTGCTCCCACTGGGCGTAGGCATCCGGGTAGGCCGAGACCTGCACGGTCTGCGCGGCGTCGGTCAGCGGCATGTCCTTCCAACCATCAACCTGACGCAGGCCCTTCAGGAACGCCGTCGTCGAGTACTGCGGGTCGGTGA